>NZ_CP180230.1:900000-1046238 GCF_047555085.1 Candidatus Nanosalina sp. VS9-1
CTTGAAGCCTGTGTACTCCGGCGGATTATGTGAGGCCGTTACGATTACAGAGGCCTCTAAATTATTCTTGTACTGTCCGTACTTTACTACAGGCGTAGGGACAACACCTGCAACTAGAGCATCAGTTCCTGTAGAAGTAAGGCCTTCTGTAAAGGCCTCCAAGATTTTTTCCCCGTGTTCTCTGCCGTCTCTCCCGATCAAAACTTTTTCTGCATCGGTGAATGTTCCGAAGGCCTTGCCTACTTTTTCCGCTTCTTTTTCTCCGATTTCGTCAGGAAAAGTTCCTCTCAGATCGTATGTGTGGAAGAATGAACTCATTTTTTATCTCCAGTAGTCTTCAAGTATCTCTGATTTTTCTTTGTACTCTTCCTGCATATCTGGCAGGGATTTCTTCATGACTTTTGTATCAAGTGAAGTCTCCATGAAGCCTCTATCTTTCTCGTAGATCGGTACTAGCTGTACATGTAGATGCGGAATAGATTCTCCTGCTGCTTTCCCTATATTCATGCCAACATCGATTCCAGCGGGCTCGACTACTTCCCTCTGAAGCTCTTCAACTTTCTGCACCATTGCGAACAGACGATTTCTCTCCTCATCCTCGAGATCCGTCATCGAGTTGACGTGACGCTTCGGCACGACCATGATGTGGCCGGTGTTGTACGGGAAGATATTCAGCTCCACCATAAGGAAATCGTCTTCAAATATCGCCAGCTTGGAAACTCTTTCATCGTCAGAGGCCTGTGCACAGAAGATACAGTCGATATCATCCGGCACCTCGTTCGCCTCGTACTCTTCACGTTTCGGACTCCACAGGTACTGTTCGTACGGCTTCAAGTCAGTCATAGGAAAACCTTCGGAAAACTAGAATTTAAGCCTTACCGCATAAAGGCCTCTAAACGTCCTGAAACAGAGATTAATACAGAAAAAACTTTTTTTACAGGCTGAGATCCTCAATCTTGTAACGGATCTTCGTCGAGAGGCCTCTCTGCGGAGGTTCTTCTCCTTTCACACGGTGAGCCACATCATGGATTGCATGTGAAACTTTTGATTTAGGCTTGTGTGCAACTACAGGCTTCCGGAGTGCAATAGCTTCTCTTACATGTTTGTGATCCGGTACCTCTCCAATTATCTTTTCCTGTACAAGTTCCTCGATGTCTTCCTGTTTAACTTCCGATTTCTCTCCGCGTACCTCGTTCAGTACGAGGCCCAGAATATCTCTTTCCATCTCTTCCGCCAGCTTCTTCGCTCCAAGAGCGTTCGTCAGTGCCGGAAGCTCTGGCTTCGAGACGAGAAGTACTTCGTCAGAGGCCTCTACTGCTGCCTCTACTTCCTCTCCTACTCCTGCGGCTGCGTCGATGAATACGTAGTCTTTGTCGCCGAGGAAATCGATCAGTGCGTGTTTCAGATTCTCCGAGTCGGCGTCGAATTCAAGTATGGATGCCGGTAGAATTGAGACTCCTTCAGGGTGTTTTGCCAGGGCCTGTGTGATGTATGCGTCGCCTTCCATCACGTCGTTCAGGGAGACGTCCTGGAATCCCATTCCGAAGTGCTGTGCGATATTTGCTCCGGAGAAGTTTCCGTCAATTATTACAACGTCTTCGCCCTGCTTTGAAAGTGCAACTCCGAGATTGGAGGTCATGGTCGTCTTTCCTACTCCTCCTTTTCCGGAGACTACAGAGATTACCCTGGTCATACAGAGTAGTTTTAGTTTCGCCGCATTAAAAACCTGACTATTCAGGATATGCTTCAAAGTTCAAAGGAAGTAAAATGGAATATTTAGGTGAACTTATCCAGTAGGCGGGAGATAATGCCTTTTCCACCGATCTGTGGCTCGTATTCTATCCCTGCTACGTCTGAAGCAATCACGTTGAATCTTTCAGAGACATGGTGATCCGGTGCGTGATGTACAACAGGCTTCTTCTTTGCAAGAGCTTCTTCCACTTTCTGATGCTCAGGGATCTCCATCATGACTTCGTAGCCGATCATGGATTCAACTTCTTCTTTTGAGAGCTCGGCATCGTGATCCTTGATCTTGTTCAATACTACACCTGTAACTTTTGTTCCTGTCTCCTCTGCGATATCGACAGTCTTCAATGCATCAGTTACTGCAGGAAGATTCGGATTAGTGACTACAAGAACTTCATCAGAGGCCTCTATAGCGGATACCGATTCCTGGCCAAGGCCTGCCGCTGAATCGACTAGTACAAAGTCCGGTTCGCCGACGGCATCAAGAAGAACATCTGAAAGATTGTCAGGAGTCGTGTCACGCAGATCCTCTACTGAGAGGCCTGCAGGTACGACTCTAAGCCCGGAATCATGGATATACATTGCTTCTGTGATATGGGCGTCTCCTTTCAGGACGTCGTGTAGAGTGGTTGGGTACAGCGGGATGCCGATGTGGAATCCCAGGTTCGGATTAGTAAGATTTGCATCAAGTACAATCGTGTCGGCGCCGAAATTTGTCAGTGCAGCACCTAGATTTGCCGTGACTGTAGTCTTCCCGACACCTCCCTTTCCACTGCTAACACAGATTAACCGAGTCATACAATTAGATAGTCTCCGATCATTTAAATTACTAGGTGAATCCTTGTCAAGCCCAGTCACTCTGAGAAATGAACACTGTTTTTCCTCTATCGACCTATCTCTATAACTCCGTTTACAGGCCTGAATCTGGCTCCTGCCTTAATTCTGAGCGAGTCACTTTTTATTCTGAAGCTGCCTGTCCATGATCCCGAGATCTCGGCATTCTGGCTTACGTTGAAAAACAGTTTGCCGTTCAGGGATTCAAGATCGGCTTGAGGCCTGGAGATGAACAATCTAGAGATCTGGTACTCTGAAGCTGTAAACTCTCTGGTACTGTTCAGGACGCATTCAGTCTCTGTAACATGATCACATATACTGTCAGGATCAGTAGACAGAGTGAAGCTGTTCAAGGCCCAGGAACGTGATATATTCGATGTCCCTCCATGGAACTCCACCGTTACATCCTCAGACTCCGGAAGATCTACAGAGTAACTCTGTTCGCCCTCAATTAAGAGAACTTTATCAGTCCCCAGCACTTCTCCAGAATAATTCAAGGCCTTTACAGTGGCATTGAGACTGGTATTGTCCCTTATTTTTGCATCAGTTGTAAGCGATCGCCATTTTGCTTTATCCTGGCTGTCGGAGTACACAATATCAAGAGAATTAATCCTGCTGGTGTTATCTCCATCTCCCAGAAAAGATACGTTGAACCGGAAATATCTCGACAGATTGTTCTCCGGGAACTGATCAGAGTACACCCATTGCCCGGAAGAGTTCACACCATAGTTTATATTGAAATCTGTTCCCTGAGGCCTCTGATAGTCCAGGAACGCTTTCTTCAGGTAGACCTGTCTGCCCGCATCATAAATTTTTGAGCTGTACGATCCTGATGTATTGTATCCCAGAGTCGAGCTTAAAGAGTATTCTCCAGGCTCTACAGCCATCCATCCCAGATTCTCTTCGGTATGCGTATCACAGCTGTTTCCGGATTCTATCTCACAGTATCTTACATCCATACTGGTGCTCTGAATATTTCTGACCTCATCTATCTGAAGTTCCTGTCCTCCGTTCTCGGAAAGGCCTGAAACAAGGCCTACAGGATTTTCTAGAGATGAGTATGACTGTGTGTTCCAGTTACTGTCAGAAACTACTGTTCCTGTAGTTCCCAGCTCGCTGTTCGGTATAGGACTGTTTCCTGGCTCTATTGCTATCCATCCTACTGTCTCAGTCGTGTGTCCTCCGTTACAGGCATCCTGAGAATCCTGCTGGCAGATTCCTCCGGTGAAACTTCCTGATCCATGACTTGAGATACGGGCCTCGACTCCTGGCGTTCCCTGAACCGTCTGGACAGTTGTGAAAGGTACAGGAGCGCTGCTGAAAGATTCCTGATAGTTTACAGTGTTTGCAGTGCTGGTGAACTCTCCACTGATATCGAATGTTCCAGCCTCGATGCCGTCAACAGAGTTAACCGAGGATGCGTCTACCGCAATGTAATGTATTATATGCCCAGAAGAGGCCTGACAGCTTCCTCTTCCATCAGAGTCACAGACACGTATAGAAGCTGAACTCTGGCCTACATTGCGCACCTCTGAGATAAGGCCGTTCCCGTTTCCTGTATTCTCTACTGTAGCTACTACAACAGGAGATTCAAAGTTCGAGTAATTTATCTCCATCCAGTCTCCGCTTGCAGCAGTCAAACTACCTATTTTAACATCGCTTAATTTCTGGAGGCCTAGATTTGAATCCAGAGATTCAGTGCTGTTGAACTCTCCTTTCCTCCAGTCGCTGTCGGAGTTCAGAAGAGTGTTTTCAGAGTATCTTCGAGAATAACTCGAGTTGAAAAAGCCTTCAAGGCCGTTAAAGTATGAACTGTTTATCTCCTGATCTGAAAGAGCGCGCTGATGGATCCTGAATTCATCTATAGTTCCGTTGAATCTTGTATCTACAGATGATCCTCCCTGATCGCCGTTGAAGGATGAGGCCTCTGATCCTGTTCCTATGAATCCGTAACGTGTTGCTCCTGTACCCAGAGAGTTCCCTCCATGGGCGCTGGCGGATGCTACCTGGATGCCGTCAACGAAAATTTTCTTGCTGGTGGCTGCATCTGAGTCATACCATCCGCAGGCGTAATGCCATTTTCCATCCGCGTAGCTCTTTGAAGTAGCCAGGTCGTGAGTGTTTCCTGATGAATCTGTTGTATCCCATGCTATGTGGCTGCCGGAAGAGGAATCATCATCGAAGGAGAAACGCCAGTACTCGCTTCTATCGAATGATGCGATGAAGTTTCCGTATCCTGTTTCAGCATCTGTTGATTTAACCCAGCTGCATACCGTGATCTGATCTATTTCACCGCTTGAAGTATATTTTTTCCTGAGAGCAAGATAATCATCCGATCCATCAAGATTTACTGCAGATGATGAGAGTACTCCGGGCGCAGTCGTGTTGACACCATTGTATGCCACAGCACCGTAACCGTTCTGCGAATAACCTGTAAACTCTCCGCCGTTGCCGGAGACATTCTCCTCGAACCTCCAAAGAGTATCTAAACCATCCGAAGTAGAATTGTGATATCCCATAGTCAGGCCTTCAGAACTGTTGTAGAAAGTGCCGTTGAACTCTCCTTTTTCCCACTGCGTCCTGTCCGAGGCCTGAAAATCCATGGAGAGGCCTGTGGAAGAAATGGCAATCACAGCAGCTAACAGGACAAAAATGTTGCGCATAACTGGTATGTGATTTGCTCGATATTAAATCTGACTAACGTGGAGGAAACCTGTTGTAGAAATTTCTGTTCTTTTTCCGAGTTAACTTAATTTGATATAAATTGGCTCCTTATTCGTGTGTATGACTGAGGATTTCGCCTCCAAATTGAATGTTATAGAGGATAAATGGCAGGAAAAATGGCAAGAGGAAAGAGTTTTCGAGTCCGATCCAAACAATGATGACAAGTTCTTCATCACCGTGGCTTATCCGTATCCGAGCGGCGGGATGCATATCGGACACGTCGGAACGTATACACTGCCGGATGTCTTCGCACGTTTCAAGCGTATGCAGGGATACAACGTACTTTTCCCTATGGCCTGGCATGTTACAGGAACCCCTATCATTGGAGCCTTGAACCGTCTGAAGGACGGAGAAGAAGATCAGTGGAATACCTTAACGAATGTGTACAATGTTCCTGAGGAAGAGCTTGAGGCCATGGAGGAGCCGATGGATTATGCGAACTACTTTATCGAAAACAGTTACAAGCCGAACATGAAGAATCTAGGATTCTCTGTCGACTGGAGACGCGAATTCACTACTAACGATGATCACTACAACAGATTTATCGAATGGCAGTACAAACGCTTGAGAGAAAAAGATCTTGTCAAGAAAGGAATGCATCCTACAAAGTACTGCCTGAACGATGAGAACCCTGTAACCACCCACGACCTGCTTGAAGGAGAGGACGCGGAAAAACAGGAGTACACACTTGTCAAGTTCACCGGAGAATACGACGGAAAAGAAGTAATCCTGCCAATGGCGACTTTGAGGCCTGAAACAGTCTTCGGAGTAACACATACACTCGCCGATCCTTCATCAACGTACAAACTTGTGGAAGTCGATGGAGAAAACTGGATCGTCAGCGAAGAGGCCTCTGAAAAACTTGAACACCAGGACAGAGAAGTTAAGATCACCGGAGACGTCCCAGGCGAAGATATAGTCGGCGAATACTTCAGAAATCCTGTAACAGATGATGAAGTCATCATGCTTCCGGCTGATTTCGTGGAAACTGATTCAGGATCAGGCCTCGTCATGTCTGTTCCTGCACACGCTCCTTACGACTGGATCTCCCTTCAGGACTTGAAAGAGTCAGAGGCCTTGCTGAAGGAGTACGGGATTTCTCCTAACGAGGTCAGGAGTATCGAGCCGAAACAGATAATCAATACAGAGTACTATACAGGGATGCCTGCTGAAGAGGCCTGTAATAATTACGATGTAGAGTCCCAAGGCGATGAAGAGGCCTTGGAGAAGGCGACTGAAGAGGTTTACGAGAAGGAGTTCCACAACGGGAAGTTGAACGGTTCATGCGGCGATTATGCATCAGAGAACGTGAACTCTGTGAAAGATGTACTTATCAAGGATTTCGAGGATGATGGATTCTTCGACTCCATGTACGATTTCTCAGAGGAAGTTGTCTGTCGCTGCGGTGGCAAAGTTATCGTGGCGATGCAGGAGTCATGGTTCCTGGAGTACGGCGATCCGGGATGGAAGGACAAAGTCCAGAAGCTGATGAACAATATCGACATCATTCCCGATGAGAAACGGGAGGACTACGAGCACACCGTTGACTGGCTTGAGTCATGGCCTGCGATCAGAAACTTCGGGCTTGGAACAAAGCTGCCGTTCGACGACGAATTCGTAGTCGAGCCACTCTCGGACTCCACCATCTACATGGCCTTCTACACGATCAGAAACATCATCAGAGACGTCGAATCAGAGAAACTTGATCCAGAGTTCTTCGACTACGTGTTCAACGAGAAAGGAGAGGCCTCGGAAGTAGCAGAAAAAACAGGAATCGATCTCGAGATAGTTGAAAAAGCACGTGAAAGCTTCGATTACTGGTACCCTCTTGACTGGAGGACTTCAGCCTATCCACTGATCCAGAATCACCTGACGTTCATGATGTACCATCATACAGCTTTATTCGAGCAGGATGACTGGCCTCAGGGAATAGCAACGTGGGGACTCGGGACACTGGAAGGTAAGAAGATGTCAAGCAGCAAAGGCCACGTAAAACTTCCAGACAACGCTATAAACGAGTACGGAGCCGATACAACAAGATTCTTCATCTTTGCTTCACGTGAGCCATGGCAGGACTTCGACTGGAACGAAGACGACGTTGAAGAATACTTCAACAAAGTCAGAAACTTCTACAATCGAAGCCTTGAACTTTACAACACCGGCGAAGAAAGAGAGATGAACAGGCTCGACAGATACGCACTTTCCCGACTTCAGAAAATCGTACGGGAAGCAACAGAAGGCCTAGAAGAATTCCAGACACGTAAAGCAGGCCTGAACGCTTTCTTCGAGATGAACTCTCTGATCAACAGATACAGAACACGTTCAGACACTTTGAACAGAGAAGTAGTCAACGAGCTCGTGGAGAAACAGATCAGGCTCATGTCGCCTTTCACGCCACACATCTGTGAGGAACTGTGGAACGAGATAGGCGGCGAAGGATTCGTCTCAAAGGCTGAATGGCCGGAAGCCGACGAAGAACTTATCGATGAAGAAGTAGAGGCCTCTGAAGATCTTGTACAGGAAACGATGAGTGATATCCGGGAAGTAGCGGATATCGTAGGCGACTATGAAGAGATAAAGATCATAGTCGCAGGCGAAGAGAAGAGAGAACTTTTCAGAGAGCTGAATAAAACTGTAGATGACAGGCCTGAATTCGGAGAGGCCATGCAGCAGCTGATCGAGTCAACAGGTTCAGAGCCAGAGACTATAGAAAGTTATCTGAAGAACTACCTGAACTCGCCGGGAGATCTTCCTGAGAACGTATTCAGCGAAGACGACGAACTCGAGATCCTTGAGGAAAACGAGAAATTCCTGGAGAAAGAGTTCGATTCCTGGGTAGATATAGTCACAGAAGAAGACTCTGAAGACGAAAAGGCCTCAAGAGCAGAGCCAGGAAAGCCAGCAATCATACTGGAGTAAAAAATCCGGAGAAAATTCTGGGAAATCTCCTTTTTTACTTCTCTTTCCTTCAGTTCAATGTATCTCCAGAAGAGACTTTCGAAGGCCTTCTGAGCTGGTACAGGGCCTTGATCTCGGGAGCTGAAAGAGATCTGTCATATATCCTGACGTCGTCCAGTCTGCCGTCCAGATAACCTCTTTCTATGTTGTTCGTAGCAGGATTGTTATTGTCGTAAGCTCTTGCTCCTATCCTTATATCGTTTAATTTCAACGGCGTACCGTCGTTACTTCTTGATCCTTCTCTTGTCCCATTGATGAATAGAACCGCCTGTGAAGAAGAGAGTTGTATCGTAACGTGAACCCACTGGCCGAAACTATGAGTACTTGATTTCAGATTTACAGCACCGCTGCCATCACCTGCAAACTCAAAGTTCAGATAACTGAAATCAGAAGTTGAATTTGAACCCTGATCCAGCGTAAAACCTGTCTCATAGTCATTATACGGATCTTCAGTCGCAGAACACAGAGCTCTGTAATCACCAGAGTTGCTCGCGATATTCACCCATAGCGCAACCGTCAGCTCTGAAACATCAGAAAATCCTGTAGAAAAACACCGTACCACATCATCTGTTCCATCAAAACTGAGACATGAACTTCCGATTTTCGAACTGGAACTCCATGATGCGCCATTAACCGTTCCATCATTTCCCAGGGCCTTATCGACTGCTGTAGTGCCTGAGCCGGAGTCCATAGGATAGTAAGCTACGAGGCCTTGAGTCAATGATCCGTGCCTGTATCCCTGTTCTAGGCCTCCACCGGAAATTTTCTCTGTAGCAGTACCGCTGGAATCCTGTGGATTCTGGAAGTCGTCTCCGTTCCAGGAAAGTTTCGGCATAGAAAGTATTTTGGAGAGGCCTGTACTTTAGAGTTTTCCAGGCCTCGAGAAAAGGTTTTTCTAGTATCTTCTGAGGCTTTCTTCCAGGTCTTCGTCCAGATGTTTGTTGACGTTGACGTCTTCCTCGATGTTGTTGAGTGCTTTTCTCTGTGCGTGTGCAAGTTTCTCCAGATTGTCTACCTTGGAGTTGAGGTGTGCGATCGCCACCCATAGCTGGCCGACGGATGCGTTTTCTGCCTCCATGTAGGCCTCTTCGTTCCTGTTAGTTTTTTCCAGTATTTTTTCAAGTGATTCCTGTAGTTTATTCGGAAGGCTGTTCATCCAGCTCATGGTTTCCACGTGGTAAAGCACTCTTAAATGTTAAACGCGTGTATGTTTACCGTGTGAAAACGATGGAAAAAGGAGATCTAGTTCTTATTGACTACGTCGGCTACCAAGATGGAGAAATCTTTGACCTTTCAAACGAGGAAAGAGCGAAAGAGGAAGGCCTCTACAACGAAAACATGGAGTTCGGACCGGTACCGGTTCTTATCGGGGAAGGCTATGTTATCGAAGGCCTTGAAGAAGCTCTTGAAGACATGGAGGTAGGCGATGAAAAGGAACTGGAGATCCCTTCAGATAAGGCCTACGGGAAGAGAAGCAGCGACAACATCGAGACATATCCCGAGAAAGAGTTCAAGAAACAGGACGTCAATGCAAGGCCTGGAGACCGTATAATGATAGGTAACAGGCAGGGAAGAATTCTTTCCAGAAGCAGCGGACGTGTAAAAGTAGATTTCAATCATCCTCTCTCTGGAAAAGATCTGGAGTACGATGTGGAAGTCCTTGAGAAAGTTGAGGACGACGAGGAAAAGGCCCGGAAAATTTTCGACTACAGGCTTGGACACGGAGAAATCGAGTTCGACGGCGACAAAGTAATCATCGATCACGACATCGAGGATCATGACCACGAGCTGCCGGAAAACGTCAAAGAGGAGATCAGAACCGAGATACTGGAAAACACCGGCTTCGAGGAAGTAGAGATCAAGGGCTGAAAAAATTTCAGGCCTCTCGACAGAATTTTTTCTCTACTTTTCTGTTGAATAGGCCTTTACAGGAATTTTTATTTTACGGTTTCTGGGTGTTGGTAGGTGTTTATACCGGTTTTCAGGCCTGATTTTTAGCCATTTTTATATACGTTGGTGATAACAGTTTCTATAGATAGGGTTGCTGTAATATGAATCAGAATGAGGCTCGAAACGCTGGAAGATCAGGAAACCAAAACCATGATATTGACAGTGAACTGGAAGATCTGATAGAACAGAGAAAAGCAGAGATTAAGGTTGTCGGCACCGGAGGAGCCGGAAACAATACTATTTCTAGACTTGTAGATGTCGGTATCGAGGGTTGTGAGACCATCGCTATGAACACCGACGCACAGGACTTGCTTTATGCTAACGCCGACAAGAAGGTTTTGATCGGTAAGGAGCTTACAGGAGGCCTTGGAGCCGGAGCCGATCCAAAGGTTGGAGAGGAATCAGCTAAAGAGTCTCAGCAGCAGGTCAAAGAATCTATCAAAGGCGCCGACATGGTATTCATCACCTGTGGACTTGGAGGAGGAACCGGAACAGGTTCAGCACCTGTAATCGCAGAACAGGCCAAAAAAGAGGACGCACTGACAGTCGGAATCGTCACACTGCCTTTCGAGATGGAGGGACGAAGCCGACAGGAAAACGCAGAATACGGACTTGAACGCATGGAGGAAGTCGTTGACACACTGATCGTTATTCCAAACGACAAGCTCCTCGAGATCGTCCCAGACGTATCACTCAATACAGCATTCAAGATTGCCGATGAAATACTTGTAAACGCAGTCAAAGGCGTAACAGAACTTGTTACAAAGCCAGGACTCGTCAACCTGGACTTCGCAGACATCCGAGCTGTCATGGGCGAAGGAGGAATCGCCATGATCGGAATGGGACAGTCCGATACAGATTCAAGAGCTACAGAGGCCGTACAGAAGGCCTTGTCCAATCCTCTGCTGGACGTGGATATCGAGGGCGGAAAAGGCGCACTTGCCAACGTCACAGGAGGCACAAGCCTGTCCTTGAACGAGGCCCAGGAAGTCGTCAACACTGTAAGCGACAAGCTTTCCGATTCAGCTAAGATCATCTGGGGAGCACAGGTCAGAGAGGACATGGATGACTCACTTCAGGCGATGATCATCGTTACAGGAGTAGATTCTCCTCAGATCTACGGGCCTGAGAAGACTCATCAGGACGAGTACGAGGATGAGATCGAGGAAGAACTCGGCGTAGAGTTCATCTAAAAAAAATTTTCAGAGGCCTCTTCAAGGAGGCCTTGTACATACTCATTTTTCATTAATTTTTCTTGCTTCAGGAAGGTTTCTGTTTAAAAACGAGCAGTTGTATAATTCTCTGTATGGAGCGAGCAGCTTTTCTGATCATTTCACTGGCTATAGTTGTCTCCGGATGTACAGGTGGAGGAAGCAATGCCAGCGAAAAAAGTGTTACATGCAGCTCCATGCATCTGAAAGTTGTCGCTGCCGACGGTTCCGAGGCCCAGGTACGAAATCTCGGTGACGGAAGCTACGGCAACGTTACTGTTTCATGGGATTACTACAACAGCGGATTCGTTCAGAAAGAGTTCCCTGCTCCAGAAGCCGGAAAAACAGTCAGCTATGAAAGCGGCGATTCAGGGCCTGTAAGAAGTGTTGAAGTGCAGCATAACGACTGTCCTTCACGCAGAGGCTCATTCCCTTAGAGGCCTTCATGTGAGTTTTCCACGAGTTTTTTCGTTCAGTTTATAAGTTTTGGCTTCGCTTTTCTGTGTAACCCGTTGGAACCACTTCTGGTGGGAGGGAGCCGTAGAATCTGTTTGTATGGCTGTTTCTACCTGCTGGAAGGGTTAGGGTGATTGATATGGATTTTAAACCTGGTAAAATTAAGGAGAAAGTCGTGGGAAAGAAGAACGATCTGAAGAACAGTTTGAAGGAGATGCGCAGAGTTCTGAAGATCACTGAGAAACCTGACAGAGAAGAGTTCTCTATGAGCGCCAAGGTTACCGGTGCTGGTATGCTCTTGATTGGTTTAATCGGTTTCGCATTTTATCTAGCTTCAAACCTGATCCCACAGTTCCTGTAGGATGTGAAAGTATGATACTTACTGCCCGAACGACACGAGGACGAGAAAAGACTGCCGTAAACGCTCTTAAAAGCAAAGTTAAGAACAAAGATCTTGATATAAAGGCGGTTTTCCATCCTGAGGATCTGAAAGGATACATCTTTATCGAAGGTTCTGAATCCGATATCCGTGATCTCTCATCCGAAGTTAGAGCTATCAACGGAATCATTGATGAGGAAGTAGGCGTCGATGAGATCGAGAAGTATCTAAGCGATGAGCAGGAAGAGATCAAGATCGAGGAAGGCGACGAAGTCGAGGTTATCGGCGGAGCCTTCAAGGGCGAAGAAGCGAAGATCACCAGAGTCGATGAAACCAACAGAGAAGTCACAATCGAACTTCTCGACGCAGCTGTACCGATCCCGACAACTGTAGATGCGGACATGGTACGGAAGAAGGCAAATCAGGGCTAAAAAACACAAAAAATTAATTTCAATCAATAATCACGAGGTAAAAATATTATGGGAGACAAGACTACCATCAGCACATTGGTAGAAGGAGGATCAGCTTCTGCTGGGCCTCCGCTAGGACCAGAACTAGGACCACTCCCTACAGACGTAGGAGAAGTGGTCGGCAAAATCAACGAGAAAACTTCAGAGTTTGAAGGACAGGAAGTACCTGTAGATGTCATCGTAGACGAGGAAACAGGAGACTTCGAGATCGAAGTCGGAAAGCCTCCTGCAGCAGGCCTCATCAAGGAAGAGGTCGGTATTGCATCAGGAGCAGCAGAGCCTAACAGAGAAAAGGTTGCTGACATGTCCTTCGACCAGCTCTGCAAAGTCGCACGCATGAAAGCTTCGGATCTAGTCGCGAAGGATCTTCGTGGAGCGATCAAGGAGATCGCAGGCACCGCCCAGTCTATGGGAGTGCAGATCGACGGCAAGGATGCGTACGATTTCCAGCATGAAGTCTCTGAAGGAAAATACGACGATAAAATCGAGGCCGCGGAGGGCCTCAACTAGAGGTGATAATTAATGGATTTTGAAGAAGCAGTTGAGAGAGCGATTGAGGAAGCTGAAGACAGGAACTTCACTGAGAGTGTTGATCTGATTATGAACTTCAGAGGCCTCGATCTTTCCGATCCTAACAACAGGATCAACGATGATCTGAAGCTGCCGAATCAGGCAGATGAGGACATCAAGATCGCAGTCATTGGAGATTCTCTGAGCGGGGACAGCGCTGATAGACATATCAGTGAAGATGAGCTTGAGGAGATGTTTGATGAGCCTAACAAGGCGAAGAAGCTTGCTGATGATTTCACTTTCCTGATTGCAGAGGCACCTCTGATGCCTAAGATCGGACAGCAGCTTGGACAGGTATTCGGACCGCGCAACATGATGCCGGATCCAACACCTCCAGGAAGCGATCTTGAGGACGAGATCGAGGATCTGAGGAATACGGTTTCGCTCTCAGTTAAGGAGCAGCCTCTTCTACAGATCAAAGTTGGTAAGGAGGATCACGATCCTAGCGATGTAGCTAGAAACGCCAACACAGTCTACAATTTTGTGGAAGAGAATCTTCCTCAGGGAGGAAACCACATCAAAAACGTCATGGTGAAGACCACCATGGGACCTTCAGTAGAGGTGGATAACTAATGCGAAAATCCAAGATTTTCTCCATTAGCCCAGAAAACAACGGAGGTGTTTTCGAGTAATGGTGCAGCCTAAGCCAAAGAATCTGACACGTGAACAGAAAGAGGCAAAGGTAGAAGAGTTCGCAGATGCTCTTGAGGAGTACGATGTAATCGGAATCCTCGATATGCAGTCTCTGCCTGCAAGACAGCTTCAGGAGATCGAGTCAGAGATCGAAGAGTTCGCTGACATCAAGATGTCCCGAAAGACCTTGATGAACATCGCGCTTGACAACGCTGAGAAAGACGGAATCGATGAGCTGGATACAGACGAAGCAATGCAGCCAGCATTCATCTTCTCCAAGAAAGATCCTTTCCAGCTTTACTCACTGATTCAGGACAATCAGACGAGTGCAGCTGCTGACGGAGGAGAGATCGCTCCGAACGATATTGAAATCCCTGAAGGAGATACAGGAATAGGGCCTGGCCCTATGCTTGGAAAGCTGCAGGGTGCTGGAGCACAGGTACAGGTAGATGATGGATCTATCCACGTACAGGATCCGGCAGTTATCGTTGAAGCAGGAGAGGAAATTACAGCAGACGACGCTGAAATCCTGAACCAGCTTGGTATCGAGCCTCTACAGATCGGACTTGATCTTGTAGTTGCATACAGCGATGGAGAGATCTTCACGTCAGAAGAACTTGACATCGATACAGATGCATACAGAGAAGACATCGAAAGCGCAGCAGCAGCCGGATTCAACCTTGCAGTCAACGCAGGAGTTGTCAACGAGACAACAGCACCGGCAATCATCAGCGAAGCTGCACAGAAGGCTCGCAACCTTGCAATCAGCGAAGGCCTTCCAGAGGAAGAAACTATCGAAGAAGCAGTCAGCTACGCAGCCTCAGCAGCAGAAGCAGTTGAGTCAGAAGTAGATCTGGAAGCAGCAAAGGAAGCTGAAGAAGACGATGAGTCTGAAGAACCTGAGGAAGAGGCCTCAGAGGATTCAGACGACGAAGAATCAGAAGAAGAGGAATAAAATCCTCCTTTTTCCTCTTATTCTTCACACATAAATTTTTCTTTTCTCAATTTTCCGATAGATTTTTCCCAGTAGTTAGTCCAAGTGTATTTCATGGAAAGTTCTGGAATCGACCACGTGAATATCAGAATCCCGGAGGATGGAGTGGAAGAAGCTGTAAATTTCTACCAGGAAGTGCTCGGCTTCAGGCCGATGAAACTTGAAGAGTTCCAGAACGATGAAAGAACTTCTTTCTTCTTCCGGATAAGCGAAGACTCAGTAATCAATATCAGGCCTAAAGAAGATTTCCAGAGGCCTTCAGGGAAAAACTTCGATCATTTCTGCATAAGCCTGAAAGAGAAAATCGGGGATGTGAAAGAACTCATGAAAGAAAACAGTATCGAAATCCTCAGAGAGGGAAGTCCGTTAGGCGCAAAAGGCCGAGGCCCCGGCGTCTATATCAGGGATCCTTTCGGCTACAGGATAGAACTGAAGGCTGAAAAATGATCAGTTGCCTATCAGGCCTTTAACTTTCTCGGATTCCTGTGCCATCAGCTCTGCAATTTTCTCCGAGTCACCTTTCTCCAGTGCAAGTTCAAAGCTTTTCTCCCGGGAGTAAAGCTTACCTTCGAAGTCCTCCACAGGGACTTCTTTCTTATCCAGGAAAATTTTTCCGTCTCTGATAGTTCCTTTTTCATCGATCAGCGCCGGGAGATCTTCTTCAAAATCGGTCAGTGAGAAAATTTCCTGTAAAAACTTTGGATACCTCAGCTCGTGCCTTGATTCACGGGAGTAAACCCTATACTCCACATCACCAATTTCATCAAGGAGTACAGAAAACCTCTGCACCAGGCCTTTCCCGGAAGCCATGTATGTCGGTGTTCCTTCACGATTCTCCTTCACAGAGGCCTCTACACGTGTCAGAAGCTCACTGGAAATCTCAAGTGGAAATCTCGGCTCCGCTATCTGACCGCTGCTGCCAGGACCTTTCAGTAATATTATCTGATCTGTATTGTTCACACCCATTATCTGACGGACAAAATCTACAGGCAAAGCAAGATCTTTGGACTTCCAGTTGTAGATTTTTGAAGAGGAGTAGTCGAAGGCCTCTGCCAGGTTTTTCACTCCGCCAAATTCATCGACTCGGTGCCAGAGATCTTTTTTTCCTTTGTCTGAGAGTTTGACACGAAAATTTTCAGGAAGTTCTGATAACTCTACTCGAGGCATTTGTAATGATCTATGCAAGAGAGTTTTTTAAGGGTTGTCTCCTCTTTTCCCTTCATTGGTGAATAATTCATGGAACTAATCTACGCAGCACTTACACTTTCAGAAGCAGACAAAGAAATCACAGAAGAGAATCTTCAGGACATCGTCGACGCAGCAGGTCTAGACGTCGAGGATTCCGAAGTAGCAGCTCTAGTCGCAGCACTAGAAGATGTCGACATCCAGGAAGCAATGGAGACAGCAGTTGCAGGCGGAGCAGCAGCTCCAGCACCAGCAGCAGAAGAAGCTGACGAAGCTGAAGAAGAGGCAGAGGAAGAAGAGGAAGACGACGACGATGCTTCAGAAGACGAAGCAGCTGAAGGCCTAGGAAACATGTTCTAAAGGCCTCCCTTCTTACTCCACATTTCTCTTCTTTTTTCTTATCCAAAAACACGTTATACAGGATTTTCTGCAGGTTTCGGACAGTTTAATGAGTATTTCAGGCTCTTTGGCCAAATAAATTATAAAGTAAAATCCCGTATATGGAGTTATGGCAGTAAATGCCCTTGATATTCTGAAGCACGCCTTTGGTAGTTTGAAAACCCCTGTAGGCCAGAAAGTTGTAGGCCTGTTCTTCCTAGTTCAAGCACTGAACATCGGAGGAACACTTCTTATGGAGTCAGGATCGGGCACCATGATCGGTATCAGCGTTGCGTTAAGCCTTGTAGCTGCACTGGTCGGTGTCATATCTACCATTGGAGGCCTCAGAGCATTTAGAGAGGGAGAGTTCAGTAAAGAGATGTTTACAGAGAACCTTGTATGGCCTTTCGGGCGTATCCTGGGAGCAAATATAACAACAGCAATCTTGGCATACGCACTGGGCTTCCTGTTCATTCTACCGGCAGGAATCCTGGCAATGCTTTCCGGAGCAGCTACTCCATCTGGCGTAGCCGCATCAGGAGGCCTTACAATGATTCTGGGCATCCTAGGCCTGATCATGGGACTTGGAGCGTTCTTCTACGTTACAGTCGCACTGATCCTGTCACAGCCTCTTCTGGCTATAGACGACAGACGGCTTTTCCAGGCCCTGGATGAAAGTATTCAGAGAACAAAGGGCCACAGATCAAGCATCTTTGTAGCCCTTCTGGGACTGGTGCTTGTATACTTGCTTCTATGGGCTGTATTCGCAGCTATCGGAGCTGTAGGCCCAGACTTCATCACGATGCTTGGCCTTCTAGTCGTAGGACCAATCGTGACATCAGCAAGCTTGAGCCTACTGAACTACCTCACCGAAGAACTACCAGAGGCCTAAACGGCCTTCCAACATATTTTCTCTTTTTCTTTTCAGGCAGAAACAGTCCAACAGCCACCTGAAGCGAAAAATACTTAAAATTCGCTGTCGATTTGCTACCTATGAGCAACAAAACACTGAAGGATATTGATCGGGCCATCAGGGAGTTGAGATCCGAGATAGAGATCTACAGCAGAGTGACTCCTGAGAACTCTGAAGAGGCCAGGAAAAAATTTGAGGAGAGTATAAAAGGAGAAGTACCTGAATCAGAGGCCTCTGTCCGTGAAGACGTTGTTAACGAAGTTGTAAGCGATACTGTAGCATCCTCTATTACTCCTGACGATCTTGGAGCCGAAGAGATAAGAGAACAGGATATCGAAGATCCTGAATTTGAGTATATTGATCAGGAAAGTTTTGAAGACGTCAGAAGAGAGCTTGCCAGATTCGAGAGAGATCTTGATGAAACAGATGCTTCTGAGACAGTAAAAGAGATGTACAGAGATACTATCGAAGAAGGAATGGCTTTGATTGATATCGCCGAGAATCTTGGAGATCCGGAAGCGGTGCAGGAGGCCTCAAGAAGGATTTACGGCGAGCCATCCGAAAGTACTGTTGAATGGGCAGACGAAGTGCTTCAAAATGAAGAATCTGCTGATGATCCAAGGTATACGGAAGGAAGATTCTCGACTACAGACATGAAGGAGTCTCTAGAGAAGACTCTGGCTCTTCTGGATATGGAGGAATGGACTGTAGACACCAGAGAAAAAGGCTCTATGAAAGTTAACGCTGCGAATCAGGAAGTCAGTGTCCCGGAGGGAAGAGAGTTTACAGAGAACGAAATGATGAGACTTCTGGTACACGAAATCGGCACACACGCCCTGAGAGGAGCAAACGGATACAAACAGGAGTTCGGCGTGATGGGATCAGGAACAGGACATTATCATCAGGCCGCCGAAGGAATCGCTTTCTTCCTGGAGGAGGCTACAGGCCTCTCAAATCCGGACAACAAGAAAAAGTACGCTGCACGAGTTAAATCCGTGGAATCTGTTATGGACGGAAACGACTTCACAGACACCTATATCATGAACAGGGAGTTCGGATTCGATCACGACAAGGCCTGGAATATAAGCCTGAGAGCTCACAGAGGCGGCGGATTCATCAAGGATCATATCTACGCCGAAGGCTTCAGGCAGATAGAGGCCTATCTGAAAGAAAGCGATGACGTTGAGAACAGCGACGGACTTGAGGAGTTCATGGCTATGGACGGACATCTGGAGGATCTTATGGCTGGAAAGATTTCAGTCGAACAGGGCTATAATCTTAGAGGAGAGTTAGAGGCCGAATACAGCCCTATGACTGTGATAGAGAATCTGGATTATCTGACGCCCGATGGCGTTGATACAAGCGTCGTGGACGTTGATCCAAGGCTGCAGCAGTGGTACTCTCAGGCCTCCTAGAATTCTTTGCTGATTTCAGGTCTTAACGATAAAAAAATTCTCTTGGAACTGTTGAGTATGAAAAGCCTCGATGAGCTGAAGCAGGAGATACAGGAAGAAGCATCAGAGAATCCAGAAAAATTCTTTGCTACAGATGTACTGAGGGAGAAAGGATTCAGTCGAGGCCAGTGCAAAAAATGTGGACTGTATTTCTGGGCAAAAAACGAGGATAGAGAGATCTGCGGCGAACCGGAATGCGGAGACGGATATACATTCATAAACGATTCTCCGACAGATAAAGAATTATCTTACATCGAGGCCTGGAAAAAGTTCGAGGAATTCATGAAGGACAGAAATTACAAGTCAATCGATCGTTATCCTGTCGTTGCTCGCTGGAGAGACGACGTTGAATTTACCGGGGCCTCTATTTACTGTTTCCAGCCTTATGTTGTTTCTGGAGAGGCCGAGCCACCTGCAGACGAGTTAGTTATCCCTCAGCCTTCTCTCCGTTTCAACGATGTCGACAACGTTGGAGTCACAGGCAGACACTATACTAACTTCACTATGATCGGGCAGACATGCTTCAAGGAAGGTGAAGAGTACGATCAGGACCGATACTTCCGCGACATGTTCGAATTCGCAGTAGAAGGACTCGGAATACCGGAAGAGAAACTTATACTGCATGAAGACAGCTGGGGCGGCGGAGGAAATCTAGGTGCATGCATGGAGTTCTTCGTCGATGGCCTAGAACTCTGGAATCAGGTCTACATGTTTTACAAGCAGACTCCGAACGGCTACGAGGATCTGGATCTGAAAGTTCTCGACATGGGTATGGGCCAGGAAAGAATCACATGGATATCCAAAGGGACAGAGACTAGTTACGAGTCCGTCATGCCTGAGACTCTGGAGAAGATGAAGGAACGGACAGGCCTTGAAATCGATCAGGATATCTGGGAAAAGTTCCTGCCACATTCCAGCGAGTTAAACATCGATGAAGTCGATGATATCGATGAAAAATGGCAGGAAGTAGCTGAAAAAATCGATGAAGACGTCGACGATCTAAAAGATGCTATAAAGCCGGCTGCAGCACTCTATAGCATTGCTGAACACTCAAGAGCTTTGATCTATGCTCTTGCAGACGGGAAGATTCCATCAAATACAGGCGGCGGCCATAATCTACGGATGATCTACCGTAGAGCGAAGGATTTCATAGAGAAATATGACTGGGATCTTGACATGAAAGAAGTTGCCAGATGGAACTCTGAAGAGCTTGAACCGATGTTCCCTGAGCTCCTTGCATCCATGAACGAGATAGAGGAGATCCTAGAAGTTGAAGCAGAGAAGTACGAGGCCTCAAGGAATAAAGCAGAGAAAAAGCTTGCTTCACTGGATGAACAGCCTTCTCTGGATGAAATGATAGAGCTCTACGAGAGTCACGGCGTTTCACCAGAAATGATGGAGGAACATGGATTCGAAGTCCCTGAAGATTTCTACACACAGCTTGGAGGAGATGAAGAAACTTTACATGAAGCTGATGAAGAGTTCGATCTTGAAAACGTGGCGGAGACGGAGAAACTTTACTACCAAAGACGTGAGCCATATAGAGATGATGGAGAAACACAGGATTTCAGCTTCGAGGCCTCTGTAGTTGATATAATCGATGAGGAATGGATAGTCCTGGACAGGACGATGTTTTACCCGCAGGGAGGAGGCCAGGCCCACGATACCGGAAAAATTAATGGATATGAAGTGGAGGAAGTGCAGAAACAGCAGAACGTGGTACTCCATCGTGCACCAGAACACGATCTTGAGGAAGAGGCCTCTGTAGAGTGCATCGTGGATGGTGAGAGAAGGAAGCAGTTGACTCAGCACCACTCCAGCACCCACATGGTGAATGCTGCAGCACGTGAAGAACTCGGCGAACATATCTATCAGGCCGGTGCAAACAAGACTACTGAAAAGGCAAGGCTGGATGTGACGCATTACGAGAAGCCTTCCAGAGAAGTACTTGACGAGATAGAGGCCTCAGTAAGAAAGATGATTGAAGACGATCACAGTATCGATGTGGTGGAGCTTCCGAAGAGTGAGGCAGAGCAGCGATACGGCTTCAGAATCTATCAGGGAGGGGCTCCTCCAGGGAACATGATCAGATTGATCGATATCAGGGACGTGGATATAGAGGCCTGTGGAGGAACACATCTTGCAAAGACTTCTCATGCGGATGAATTCTTTATTACAGGCTGCAAGCGTATTCAGGACGGAGTCATACGTCTGGAGTACAAGGCTGGAGAAGCCGCCAGAGAGTTCAGGAACGATATCGGAGACCGTGTAGAAAAAGTTTCAGAACTGCTGGAAAAAGACGCAGAAAGAGATCCACGCGAAGTCCAGAGAGAGCTTTGTGAAATATTCTCAGTCGAACCAGTACATCTTATCGATACTATCGAAAGATTTCTGGAGGAAGTGGAGGACTACAGAGATGACGTGGAGAAGCTCTCAAGCTTCCTGAAAGCTGATACAGGCCTGAATGATATCAAAGGCTCATCAATAGTTGAGAAAGCTGAAGCCCTGTTTGATGCCCGCAAGGAGAGAGAAAAGAAAGTTGAAGATCTTGAATCACAGATCGAAGAATATCTGGACAGCGAGATCGAGGAATCCGGAGTATCGGAAGTAGAAGCCGAGGTACCTACCGAAAACATAGGCCTCTTGATACAGGTAGCTCAGAAGCTTTCCAGAAAGCACGAGGCCAGAGTTACTCTTGTAGGAGAGAAAGGTGCTGTTTCAGCCTCTCAAACAGGTGAAAGCGCAAGGAAAAAACTGGAGGATCTTGGATCTGAAAATGTTCAGGGCGACGAAGAGTTCGCCAAGGCCTTCGACATCTGAAATAGAAATACAGGCCTGAAAAAACAGGCCTCAGAGATTTAAGAAGTTTTTAAAGTGCTCCAAGCGACTGGCATCTTGCTGCAACGCCCTGTAGCTGTGAAAGAGCGTTGCAGACTGCTGTCTCTACTTCTGTCTGTGTTATATCGCCAGAAATTATCTCCTGCCTTGGAATGACTCCTCTCTGTGAGGCAGATCCCCCTACAACTACTGCCGAAGGATAGTCCTCGATTCTGGTCTGGCTTGGCAGGTCTTCAGACTCTGAGAGAGGTATCACCTGTACATAGGCTCTGTTGTTGAAGTTTGAGGCCACAGGCCTCATGTCCTCGATGTTCTCGAGCTGTGATTCGTTATCATAGATTACGTTGACGTACGCGATATCGTTCTGTGCTGCGGATACTACCTGTTCTCTGTAGTTTTTCTGGAATCCGGTCTCGCTGTATGTACTGTTCGGAAGCTCGTAGTTGAGCTGCTGTGTATCATCGTTTCCTGTGCTGCCTCCCGGTGCTCCGCCGGCGTAGATCATGAACGTTGCTCCGAATCCTACCGCCATCATAAGTGCGATAAGTAGATTTCCGTACTGCTTGACTTTTTTCCAGAGTCCCATGTAGATGACTTGGAGGCCTAAAATAATAAAGGTTTAATCACCGAAAACGTCGGTATGATAGTAGGATTCAACGTTGACAGCATAGACGCCAGCAAGCAGGAAAACGCACGAGGCAACCTGAAGATTAACTACGTACCAGAGATCGAAAACGTCGAATCAGCTTCAGTAAGCGCATTCGACGAAGAAGTCGCAAAAATTGATTTCAACTTCTCGGTAAGATACATGGCCGGAGAAGAAGTAAGAGCCGAGATCAACATCGCAGGAAACGTTCTCTGGAACGGCGATACAGAAAAAATCGTGGATACCTGGGAAGAGAAAGGAGAACTGGATGAAAGCATGAGAGCACCTCTGATGAACGACATGTACAGAAAACTGCTTTCAGAGGCCGTAGGAATCGCAGATACTTTGAGCATGCTGCCACCGATCCCTACACCGCAGGTAGACCAGAACTAGCGGAAAACACCTATCATCCTTATCTTTTTACCCAGTACGTCTTTCGCACGTGTCTCAACGAGGCCTTCCTTTTCCAGTATGTTGAGGCATCTGTGTACATCTTCTTCACTCCATTCAAGTTCCTGAGCGACTTTCGCCGCCGATATTTTTTCGCCTTCACCTATCAATTCTTTCGAGGCCTTCAGAACTTTCCTTTTTCTTTCCACGTAAAACTATAAACATCGACAGTGATAAATTCAGTGTATGGGCCTTAATGAAGCTGAAGAGGAGTTAAATGAAGGAGACTACGATAACGCAGTCAACGATCTTGAAGAGGAGATCGATTCCGTCGAAAGAGATTTCGAGTCTATAAAGGATGAGGAGGCCTCTGGAGAACTAAAGGAGAAGCAGGAGAAGGCCGAGGAAATCCTGGATGAGATACATGATCAGCTGCATGTTCTGCAGAAACATATAGAGAACGCCAGCGAAACAAATAAAAATTTTTAAAGACATATACAAAACGGTGAGTATCCAAATGAGACGCCTAAAGAGACAGGATGACCTCGATGACATCTTCAAGCAGATGGAAAACGTATTCAACAAGTTCCAGGAGAAGGGAACAGATTTTGCCTCGGAACTGAGGCCTAACTTCCCTGTAGACATCGCAGAGGAGGACGGCGAATTCGTAATCACAGCCGATCTTCCGGGAGTCAACAAGGAAGAAATCAACATCAAGGCCGATGAAGAGTCAGTAGACATCTCTGCAGAATCCAGCGCAGAAGTAGAGGAAGAGAACGAGAAGTACTACAGAAAGGAGCGATCACACAGAAGATTCAACAGAAGAGTGAACTTCCCTGCGAAAGTAGATGCTGATACAGTCGAGGCAGAGTACAAGGACGGTGTGCTGACTATCACAGCCGAGAAAGATGTCGAGGAAGGACGCGACATCGAGATCGAGTAAAAAACACACCTCCATTTCCTATTTCTATTATTCTCCAGCTATTTTTACCGGAAAATTTTTAACGTTAGAGGCCTCTACTGTTGATGTGGCCGCAGAAGAGATATTCTACGATATAGAAGGCGTGCCTGATACTTTCTACGAAGAAGCTCGTGAAAACGTTGTCATGATCGGCGATGTCCATGTAATGGATGAGAAGCCGGCGGAAAGACTTTCCTACGCACGTGAAGTCGCTGGCGATGTCAACGAGGCCCTGGAAAGATACAACTCTGATACTGTCGTTTTCAACGGCGACACAGGAAGTCCTGATCACATAGGAACTATACTGGATGAATTAGAGGCCTCGAATGCGATATTTATAGAGGGGGATGAGGACAGGAAGAAAGATCGGGAAAGAAACTACAATGGTTGGGCTAATCTTCTGGATAAAACTCATTCAAGGCATTTCGATACAGAAGTGGATTACAGTCTTGAAGGGGAACACATACGGCTTGACGAGGAAATCGAGCTGCCAGGACATTATCCTGTCCACGTACAGCATTTCCCGGAGGACTGTCTGGACTCGGAACAAGAGTTAGGGTTTCAGGCCGCATGGTTCGCAAATCCACGGGCATACGAGATGGATGCCTACGATGTCTCTCCAAGCATGAACGATATGCCTCAGGTCGGCGTACACAGCCACAACCACGGCTACGATGCACAGCAGATCGGGAAAACAGGCCTTGTCTCACTGCCGGGAGGACGAGACAACTATGTGACAAACGGCAACCTCCCCAGAAACGGTCTAACAGCATTCAGTTTCGGGGAAAAAGACTTCGAGGTAGTACACCAGGCCCGGGAAACCGGAGAGATCCAGGAATCACAGAGATTCAAAGAAACCAAAAAAGGATTCAAAATGATCGATTCAAAAGGCAAAGCACATTTCACACCGCTCGGCAGATACGAGAAAGGCGAACTACCGCCAGGATACCTGCAACACCTCCTGGAAAACCCGAACAGAAAGCGGATAAACCACTGAACTTATTTTCCCGCGCGTAAAACCGCTCTGGACTCTTCTCTACCCACCTCAACACGGTAGCCAAATTTCTCGATAACATACGAATTAGACCGGATATGCGAATTTATCTCCGGAACAGAGTACACTCCATCGACTATCGCCGCGAAAACCATCAACTGATCTGCCATGTACTCATCGACAGAGGCCTCCGAATCATGGAACTCCATAAACGCCTGGAAGGCCTGTTCAGCTACTTTCTCGGAACTTTTACCTTTCTCCCCTAGTGCATCGAAACCTGCTATCGAGTTCTCATAGACAGCTTTGATCAAAAGAGCGGAGCCTGTAGAATCTGATTCGATATACTCGAAATTTTTCTCAACTTTTTCTGAAGCAAAATTTTTCTTCAGTTTTTTAGCTGCTTCATCGGCCTGACGCTCCGCCACGTTACTTTCCTCAAGATCCCTGGAGGCCTTCGAGTAGATCTCGATTTTTTCAAGTTCTCCACGCTCCAAGAGTTCAAAACTTTCCATGGAGTAATTTTCTGTCTCCAGGGAGATTTTTCCACCACCTTTCGGATAGAAACCTGTTTTTTCAACCTCAAAATCTGTTTCAAGGCCTAGTTTTTCCAGTAAAAGAAGTTTAACATGTTCATAGTAAAGTGAGGTCGGCGACCATTTTACATCGGTTCCTCCGGAGGCCTTTATACCGAATTTTTCCGTGAACTGTGTTGTGACAGGTAAAACAGTATCGAAGAGCAAAGTTGTGCTTCCTGCCGTCCCTATATCTGATTCTATATCCTGGTTGCGGTATTTTCCTGGTTTGAAAACTATTTTCTCCGAATATTTCTCCAGGCCTTCTGTTTTGGCGTCGCAGAGTTTTTTCGCTGCTTTAACGCATTCCAGGTGCTGGTTTTTCAGGCCCGGATTCGATCGATTGCCTCTGATGTTTTCTATAGTAAAGTTTTTTCCGGTGACTGCGGAAAGTGTTAAAGCTGTTCTCAGCATCTGTCCTCCGCCCTTCTCACCGTTTATCTGTATCATGGAAAATTCAATGAGGCCGGAGTTATTTGAATCTGGCCGGGAAAATTTTCGGTAATGAAAGGCTTCACGCAGACACCTGAGGAGATGGAAGAGTTCGCAGAGTTCATTGAAGAAGATATAGAAAACGTACAGAGAGTTATAGGCGAATTGATGAGCGAAGATATCGACGCCGAGTTCATGGTACATGCAAAAGCCGAGACAGTCGAGGAATCCGCAGAAAACACCGATATGGAAGCAGAAAACATAATCAAAACACTTGTCTTCATCGGCGAAGAACCTGTCGCCGTCCTCTGTCCAGGCGACACCAGCGTCTCCGAGGAAAAACTCGAGAAAATTTTAGGGAGCGAGGTCAGGATGGCAAAACCTGGTGAAGTCACTGAAGCCACCGGATACATCGTAGGCGGAGTATCACCTTTCGATCTTGATATCAAAGTCCTTATGGAAGAATCTATACTTGAAAAAGAACGTGTAAAGCCAGCAGCCGGATCAAGAGTCGTAGGAGTATCAATTAACGTAGATGATCTGAAAGAAATCACAGATCCAGATATTGTGGACGTATCAAGATAAAAAAATCTATAAAACAGGCCTTCTGTCCATTTCAGGCCTCTTTCCTTCCAGTAACTCGTCTATACCGCCTCTGAAAAACGTATCGTTCAATATCTCGAGATCTTCCGAGGCCTCGGCTTTTTCGAAGCCTTCATCTGTTCCAAGAGCGTATCCTGTGCTCTGATCGTAGCTATGCGGCAAAGCGTATTCTGTATTGTTTGAGAGACTTGAGGCCTCAAGTACGTCGGATCCGAAGACGAACTCCGGGTGGTATACCGTCCAGTCGTTTGAAAGTTCTCCCTGTACTGTCTGCCAGGCCTCTGAAAGGTTTCTGGATTTTTTCCTGACTGTTCCTCCTCCCTGATTTTCTTCCTGGAGGTCCTGGGCCTCGATGTATATCTGATCCTGGTCTAGTTCATCGAGCGCCGGTTCTGGCGAAGCCTCCTGTTTTTCCCGCGATGTGTCGCTGTATCCTTCATGTGGTTTTACCTCCACCATGTGGATGTCGTATTGATCAAGATCGATGAAAAGCAGGTCTGCATCGCCTTTTCTCAGGTGGTCTGCCGGATCCCTGTTATGATCGACTCCAGAATCTATATTGAATTCGTCAGGATGTTCGTAGAAGTCCTGTTCGACCAGTACAAGATCCCATCTGTTTCTGCCCTGTTCGATGTTTCTCCTGTATCTGTCAAGTCTTCCATCGATCAGGAGATCATGGCGGTCCTGTTTCTCACGTGGATCAGCCCGGAGAATACCTCCAACATAGACGTCTTCCTCGATACCTACGCCCGGAGCATCAACCATATCCGGCGTCCAGGGCCTGTTAACACTTGCCTTCTGTAGAACAGTCGAGTGAGCGGCTTCAGGAATGTCAAAAGTCCTGTAAGCCTCAGATGCATCAAGCTCACTCATTCAAGACAGAATTTAGAAGTTGATGTTAAAAATCTATCCAAGGCCTAAAGCCGGGACAGAATATCCTTGCCGAAAAGCCGTCTAACATCCCTGTAAACATCTTCAGAGTGGTCTCTAGTGGAATCAGGCCAGTAAACCGATCCCTGCAACAATCCATCCTCAGAGGCCTCATAATCCCTTTCCTCGTCGAATACAAGCATGGAGGCCTCGTATCCCCAGTCGTTCTCCATCTCTTCAAGCAGATCAGTCAGCTCCCGACCATTCTCAGCCACGAAACCAGGCCCCAGAGAATCACGTGACTTTCCAAGATCCACATCATACACGCTGATATAGAAATCCCTCATATCGACGTTAACCATATCAGCCTGTATGGAAAAACCTTCTCCGCCCATATTGAGGCCTCTAACAGAATTATTTCCGGAGATGTATTCTCCACGGTACAGGAAATCGAAAGGCCTGTCTAATCCTACTTCACTCATTCTTTCACGGGTGATGCTGTCCCAGAAAAGCTCCCTGTCCGAGAAATTTTTTCCCACACCCTGTTTTTACTCAACAAAATATTTACAGATACGTGAAAAACAGGCCTCTCCAAGTTTTCCGGAAAGTAATTTAATGCTTGGAAGGAATTTTCCGGTATGGATCTTGAAGAGAAAAAAGAGCTTGTACTGCGTAACACCGACGAAATAGTAACTGAAGAAGAACTCGAAGAAGTACTTGAAGAGAAAAACGAGCCGAACACGTACGTCGGCTACGAAACATCAGGCCCCGTCCACCTAGGACACTGGGCCTCTATCAGAAAACTAAGTGATCTGCAGAAAGCAGGATTCAATCTCAAAGTTCTGTTCGCAGACCTGCATACCTATCTGAACAAGAAAGGAGAGGAGGACTGGATCCAGTCCATGACAGAGTACTGGGAGGCCACTTTCGAGGCCTGTGGCCTTGACGCAGAGTTCCACAGAGGCCGAGGATTCCAGGAAAAAACAGAATACTTCCACGACGTCCTGGAAATGTCACTAAACACCACGATAAACCGTGGACAGAGATCAATGAGCGAGGTAGCATCCGGAGACGACGACTCACGTGCAGTCAGCCAGGTGATCTACCCGCTCATGCAAGCCTTAGATATCGAATACCTAGACGTCGACGTTGCCATGGGTGCAACGGATCAGAGAAAGATTCACATGCTGGCAAGAGAAGCGCTGCCAAAGATTGGATACAGAAAGCCGACATGCCTCCACCATCCACTCGTCGTCTCACTTCAGGGAACGGAGAAAATGAGTTCCTCGAAGCCTAAGACCATGTTCCCACTCCACGCATCCATAGAGACAGTAGTTGAGAGAATCGAAGACGCCTACTGCCCACAGGGAGAAGTAGAAGAAAATCCAGTCATCCAGATCTGCCAGTTCCACATATTCGGCGACGACGAAGAACTTCACATCGAGAGGCCTGAAGAATACGGCGGAGACATCCACTACGAAACACTGGAGGCCTTAGAGAAAGACTTCGAAAGCGGAGAACTCCACCCACAGGACCTCAAAAACTCCGTCGCACAGCACATCGCCGACAAACTCAAACCAGTCAGAGAAAAATTCAAGAACAACCCAGAACTGCTGGAGTGCCTGGAAGAAATTGGGCATGAAAAACCAGACTACGTGGAATAAAGGCTAGATAAGCCTAAATTTTTCCTTATTTATAGTTTCCAGTAGCTAAAATCATCTTTCTCAACTCTCTTCTCAATAAACTGTGTCCTTATTTTCTCGAGCTCAGAAATGGATTCTATTGCCATATCTAAAATTTCATCAGTCTCTTTGGGGAGGTCAGCCTCAAAATCTTTCGAATTCACAGAATCTCCTAATTTGGAATTATCTCTCTTTTTAGCAATTGTCTTATGAACTAGCTCATTTCTAATTCCGGAAATATATTCAAGTTTTTCTTTGAGCTCATTCCCTATCACACCTTCTTCTGCCATCTTTTCAACAGCCTCGGGAAAATCAACATTGTTAAATTCCTCTTCAAACTCCTCAACATCCATTGCAGGAATTAAGACATTATTTTGTCGAAGAAAATCTTTATCCAAAGTTTGAACCAAAGGAAAAGCCATCTGAACATACAGACATTGGACATCCACGTTGAATCTAGCAAAAAATTTCAACAAATCATTCTCTCGTTTTACTGTATCTTCAACAGGATAAAAACTCTCCTTCATAGCCTCTAAATTTTCTGAAAATTTGTAATTTGATATCAAAAATTCAGAATCAGTCATACAGGTGAAAATTTTAACGTTCTTAGATAATTAATCCTTATGACTTACTCCGATTTCGAGGATTATGCGGCCTTGTATGATATAGTTTCCGAGAGTAAGAGTGATGGGAGAGATGTCGAGTTCTACGTTGAAGAGGCCTCTAAAGTTGATGGGAAGGTCTTGGAGGTTGCGTGTGGGACTGGCCGGATCTATCTGGAGATGCTGGAGGCCGGTGTTGATGCGTACGGTATCGATATCTCTGAGGCGATGCTCGAAATTTTGAGGGAGAAAGCCGAGAGTAGAGGCCTTGAGCCGGAAGTTGAGAAGGCGAATATGCAGGATTTTGATCTGGATGAAAAATTTTCCCTAATTATGATTCCGTACCGGAGTTTTCATCATAATTTAACTGTGGATGATCAGCTGGCGACGCTTGAGACGATCTACGAACATCTTGAGGATGGCGGAAAATTTATACTGAATTTTTACTGTCCGGATTTCGAGTTCATCAGTGAGAACTACGGGGAAGAACTGAGAAGTGATATCGAAGGACATCCGGAACTTGAGTTAGTTGAGTTCAACGAGTTTGTGGATCCTGTGGATATGATCATCGAGTTCGAGAAAAAAGTTCTTGAGGACGGTGAAGTGAAATGGTCTTCTACTGGGAAAAGCAAGATGACGACTAAGACGGAGTTTGAGCTTTTGTTGCGGAACTCAAGTTTCTCAGAGTGGAATGTCTACGGTGGTTTTGATCTTGAGGAGCTGGAAAACTCGGAGCAGGAGATGGTCTGGATAATAGAGAAATGAAGCTGAAAGTTTTCGATACAGAGATTTTTCTGGATGAAAGTCTTGTAGAGGCCTCTGAAGACGAGATCAGGAGACAGGTGAAAGAGTATCTTTTAGGAGAACAAGAAGTTTTTGAACTGGATTTTTCGAGGCCGGAAAATTTTACAGGGAAAGTTATGGAGGAGATGCTGGAGATCCCGCGTGGCGAGACCAGAAGTTACGGCGAGATTGCAGAGGCCTTGGATTCTGCTGCGATTGCTGTTGGTCAGGCCTGTGGAAGGAATCCTTTGCCGTTGATTGTTCCTTGTCACAGGGTTGTCGGGAAAAGTTCTGTTGGTGGTTACTGCGGTGAGAAAGACAGTTTGGCGAAGAAAAAGTTGCTGGAGCTGGAAGAGTCAGATTTTTAACTCTGCCCGCAAAAATTCTGGTTACAATGAAAGGTGGATGTGTTTCTACCGGCTACGTTTGCAACTTGTAGGCCTGTTTTAGGTCAGTTAAAACCTGTTTTAGATAAAAATTTCTGCACAAGTGATTATACATGTTAGATATTGAACTGTTCCGTGAGAGTCCTGAGATTATTAAGGCCTCTGAGGAGAGGCGTGGGAAAGATCCTGAAAGAGTTGATAAAGTAGTTGAATTGGATGAGGCCTGGCGTGAGACTTTGCAGAGGCTTCAGGAGCTTCAGGAGAAGCGGAACTCTGTCGGGGACAAGATTGCTGAACTGAAAAAGAACGGTGAGGATGCCCAAGAATATATTGAAAAGATGCAGGAGGTTAAAGAGACGATCTCCGAGCTTGAAGAAGATGTAGAAGCTTTGAAGGCGGAGCGTGATGAGTTAAGATATCGTGTAGGGAATGTTCTGCATGATTCTGTTCCTGAGGGAGATGATGAAGATGATAACAGGGAGATCAAGACATGGGAGCCGGATTCAGGCATAGATGAAGATGCGGAGCTTGCTGCGGATATCCTGCAGGAGAACGATCTCGTGGAGACTGAGAAAGCGGCTGAATTATCCGGCGAACGCGCTTATTATCTGAAAAATGAGTTGTTCCGCTTGAATCAGGCCTTGATCCAGTTCTCGATGGATCTGCTTGAGGAAAAAGATTTCACGCCTATGCAGACTCCTTACTACTTGAAGCACAGGCCTATGGAGGCTGCTGCAGAGCTTGAGGATTTTGAGGAGCAGCTTTACAAGATCGAGGATGAGGATAAGTACCTGATTGCGACTTCGGAACAGACTCTGGCGACTTTCCACATGGATGAAATTTTGCAGCCTCAGGATCTTCCGAAGAAGTACGCCGGATTTTCCACGAACTTCAGGCAGGAGGCCGGTAAGCACGGACAGGAGACTCGTGGGATCTGGCGCGTCCACCAGTTTGAGAAAGTTGAGCAGTACATTTTTTGCGAACCGGAGGAAAGCTGGGATAAACACGAGGAGTTACTTGAAAATTCCGAGGAAGTTATGCAGAAGCTAGGCCTTCCGTACAGAGTTGTCAACGTCTGTACAGGCGACATGAACGATAACGCGGCTAAAAAGTACGATGTTGAAGTGTGGAGGCCTCCTCTTCAGGAGTACGGAGAAGTTGTGTCCTGCAGTAACTGTACTGATTTCCAGGCCCGAAAAGTCGGTGTCCGGATCAGAAGGGACGGCGACAATGAGACTGCTCACACGTTGAACGCGACAGCGTGCGCTACTTCAAGAGTTATGACGGCTATCATCGAGAACAATCAGACTGAGCAGGGGATCAAGATTCCTGAGCCGCTTCAGAAGTACATGGGCGGAAAAGAGTTTATCGAATTAGAGTAAATTCAGGCCTTGAGATAGGCCTCTTAATTTTCTCTTATATCCTTGTCCGGACACGTCTTTCGTCAGGAAGAATGTCTGGATCCCATCCTTCCGCTAAGTAGTCAACTATTGTTTCATCAGGAAGTTCGTCCATGTACTGTTGGGCCTCTCTGTAGTCGTCTTTCCACTGATTGGCTATCTGTTCAGCTACTGGTTCCGGATAGTCATGGTTTTCAGTCAGAGTTTTGACAAGAGTGTCAGGGAATGCCTTGTAATCCTGTCCTCCGAAGAAGTATTGCTGGCTTTTCACAGCGCCAGAAAATTCGTTGTCAACGAAGACAGGGAATCTTCCTTCTCCGTCCTGCCACGAGTCTATAAAGAACTCGTCTTTTCTGTCGAACCAGTTAATTATCTGTAAGTTGGCGAGATTAGCATAATATTTCGCAAGGCCGTCTGTATCGCTGTTTCCTAGGCCTCCTTTGAAGACGTCTTCGAGACTGTTTCGCAATACGTAAACGCTTCCATCGTCTTCAACATCTACAGCAGTCCATTTAGTCGGTGTAAGAGGCCTTGCTGCTTCATTATCTCTTACATCAGCATAGTATGACATTAGTGCTGTCTGAAGATCTCTTTCGTCTATCATAGTAACTGATTCATTGAAATCAGCCATATCACCAGATCCTATGCTTCTATGGTAAACATCATCGTGTTTCATCCTGTTGAAATCTGTGTTTTTATGGAGTCTGTACAGTGTTTCATCGTCTAGAGGCCTCCAGTGTCTCAATACAAGTTCCTTGTCTGATTCCTCTGATTTCAGAAACATGACGTTCGGCATCGAAAGTATTCCGCCGGCAGGAATATTCTGACGGGGCACAACACTGTATCTCTCACCATCAATATCTGCATATGCATCAAATTCACTTTTAGTCTCCGCAAAACGTGTTTCAGCCTCACGAACCAGTTCCCTATTCTTTTCTTTCACTTTCTCGTTTTGAGAGGCCTGTCTGTCACCCATTGTAGAACGATACTCTCTAACAACCTGATTTCTTTCATGGTTCGACTCAAGAACAGGCTCGAGAGGATCATAAACACTGAAAAGACTCTCTGCATGAACTTGCTCTCCGTCAAGATAGAAGTCTACATCTTTAATTCCCAGTACATCAGGCCCGAGCATATTGTTACTTTGTAGTGACATTCTTTTATCCTTTTCTGTTGAATGGCCGAATTAAAAAATCAAGCCTGTAATTATAGAACTGTTGGTGTAGATTAAAGTATTATGCAGACGACAGTGATGGTCGGTGAGAAGCCGAACGTTGCCAGTAAACTGGCTCAGGCCCTGGGAGATTACAGTATGAAGAAGAACCGCGGGGTAAAAAATTACATCATTGAGACAGACGATAGACGTATAATCATCGCACCTGCTGTCGGACACATATTCAATCTTGATTCTACTGAAGAGGGCTGGGATTACCCTGTTTTCGATGTAGAGTGGAAGCCTACCTTCGAGACCAGTGATTCTGCCGACTACATGAAAAAGTACTACAATAATCTCAAAGACCAGCTTGAGAAAGCAGATACATACATTAACGCATGCGACTTCGATCTTGAAGGGAGTGTTATCGGTGCCAACGTCATCAAGCAGATCACAGGAGCTTCAAACGAGCAAATAGAGCGTATGAAGTTCTCCACACTTACCAAAAGTGATCTGCAGGAGGCCTTTGATAATCTGGAGAGCTTCGATGAGGGAATGACAGATGCAGGAATCACACGACACATACTGGATTATTACTACGGTGTCAACGTTTCACGGGCATTGATGCAGGCTGTACGTGAGAATGACCGCTACAAGACTCTGTCCACAGGCCGTGTACAGGGACCGGCACTGAAAGTGCTTGCCGATCGTGAAAGAGAGATCATGGAGTTCGAGCCTGATCCTTACTGGGAGATTTTCCTGCACCACTCAGAGTTCGATGCGAAGTTCCAGGAAACAGGTGCCGATAGAGACAAGACCGACAGGATCTGGAAGGAAGAAGACGCTAATCAGGTTTTCAACACGGTTAAAGGAGAGAAAAAAGCCCGCGTATCGAATATAAAAGTCAATAATTACAGCCACAATCCTCCTGTGCCTTTTAACTTGACAGGCCTTCAGAAAGAGGCCTCCAGCCAGTTCAATCTTTCTCCGAAGAAGACTCAGTCTATTGCACAGTCTCTTTACGAAGATTCTCTGATTTCGTATCCTCGTACCGAGTCCCAGAAATTGCCTGCGAAGCTTGGATACAAGAATCTGCTTAACAAGCTTAAAGGTCAGGACGACTACAGTGAACTGGCGAAGAAGGTTCTGAAGAAGGATAAAAACGATAATATGTATCCTCGGCAGGGGAAGAAGGAGGACGATGCGCATCCTGCGATTTATCCGACGGGTGAGAGGCCTTCGAATCTTTCTAAGATGGAGAGGAAAGTGTATGATTTGATTGTTAAGCGTTTCTTTGCGGTGTTCGGAGATGCTGCGAAGAGGCAGTCTCTGACTTTGACGCTTGATGTACTTGGATACGACTTTACAGCGAAGTCAAAGGTTACAAAGGAGCGTAACTGGTTTGATCTTTATGATCCATATGTTAAAGTTGAGGAGGCGGAGCTTCCAGGTGTTGAGGAAGGTGAGAAGCTTGATGTTGAAGGCTTTGATCTTGAGGAGAAAGAGACGCAGCCACCTCGACGTTACAGCCAGTCTGGAATTGTTTCAGAGCTTGAGAAGAAGAATCTTGGTACCAAGGCTACGAGAGCTGCTACGGTTGATAGACTGTATGACAGGAATTATATCGAGGGCTCTCCTATCGAGGTCTCTGATCTAGGGCTTGCGATAGTCGAGACTCTGGAGAAACATGCTCCTGATCTTATGAGCGAGGAGCTTACTCGTGAGTTCGAGGAAAAGATGGAGGCTATCAGGAACAGCGAGGAAACAAGCGACGAAGTAGTTGAAAAAGCCAGAGAAGAGCTGGAAGAGACATTGATGAAGTTCAAGGAACAGGAAAAAGAGATAGGTGCTGAACTCGTCGATACCATAGACTCAGAGAGAAAGAGAAGACGACAGCTCGGCGACTGTCTTGAATGCGACGACGGCACGTTGCGCATCATAAAAAGCAACGGAAACCGTTTCGTAGGCTGTTCCAACTACCCTGACTGTGAGAACACTTTCCCATTGCCGAGAAACGGCGAAATCAACAGTATGGAGGACGTATGCGAGGAATGTGGCAACCCGAAGATATATGTCAGCAGGGACTCAGGGAACGACTACAACATGTGCATCGATCCCGACTGCCCTACAAAGGATGACTGGTAGACTACCTTACCTCGTTGGAAAGGAACTCTATAACCTTGTCAGTATTTTCCTGGGCCTTCTCCAGATCGAACTGTTCTCCCAGTTCATCGAATCTTTCTGCAAAGGCCTCTTCATCTTCTACTAGCTCACTTAGCTCTTCAGCTGAGTCCACGAAGGCCTTTCTTATGTCCTCATTCTCCGGATTCTCTTTCTGTATGCTTCCGTAGAGGCCTGGCTTCTGGTTCAGCATCCTGGCCGTCAGATCAGTTATCAGGCTGTAGACCGGTGATGAGAACTCCTGCATATCTTCGCCTTCGAACTCGGATTTACGGATCACATCCGCCACTACAAGCTCGGAGAAATGCATTAATCCCTGGACGAAGCTCATCGCCCTGTCATGGCTCTCAGGATCAGTGAAATGCAGATCTGCACCGTTTTCCTCCCAGAACTCCTCCATTACAGTCCATTTCTTCCCTTTCTCGGGACACAGTACTACTTTCTGGCCTTTTATCGTATTGCTGGGTGCGTACATCGGATGCATCCCCAGTACTTCATCAGAATACTTTTTCATGGCCTCTACAGGCCTCTGTTTCACACTTGTTACATCGCAGAAGAGTGCGTTGTCTGGAACTTTCGGGCCTATACTTTCAATTACATCGACTGTTACAGAGATCGGTACTGAGACGATCACGATATCTGCATCCTTTACTATCTCTTCTGATTCACCGTAGCCCCATTCATGTTTATTCGCTATTTTTTCAGCTTTCTCTATGCTGCTGCCGGAGATAAAGATTTCGTTTCCTTCTTCCATGTGTTTTCCAAGATGCTGGCCGAACTTTCCCGTCCCTCCGACAATCGCAATCTTCTGATCAATCATTATGCAGCAAGACCGGACTCGAGGCCTAAATAGATTTTCCAGGAGAAAGGATTAGAGACCTCAACAGTTTTACATCCGGAGATATAATACAGAGATATGGCAGAACTAATTGAAGATGAAGAACTTGAACAGGCGCTGGATGAACTCCAGATCTGGAGCGAGTTGAACGGAAAACTTACTACAAGAGTGGAGTTCGATGACTACAGAGAGACTGTCTTCTTCGCCAACACAGTTTTCTCACTGGCCGAGGAAGAGTTCCACCATCCCGAAGTAAGCGTACAGTACGGCGCCGTTGAAATCGATCTCTGGAGCCACGAAGAAGACGGCATCACAGAAAAAGACTTGGAGATGGCGAAAAAGATAGAGGAAAAAGTAGGAAAGATAAACTGGGATTAACGATTCTCCAATCTGTCAAAGGCCTTCTCTATCTCCTCTTTAGTGGTCGATCCAAAACATATCCTGACGTTTCTATCGCTTTCAGGCCCCATAGGCTCACCGGGGACCATCGCGACACCTTCCTCAATCATATCCATGCAGAAATCCCAGGAATCCTCGCCTACCTCTGGGAAAGCATAGATCGCGCCTTCAGGAGCGACAAAGTCCCATCCCAAGGCCTCCATGCGTTCAACTAACAGATCCCTTCTTTCCTCATAGGCCTCACGCATCTCCTCGACATGCGAATCATTGTTCAAGGCCTCAATCGCCGCGTACTGCGAAATTCTCGGCGGACACGCTGTAGAGGCTCTGGAAACTTTCGCGTATTCCTCTATATTTTCCGGTTCGTCGATTATCCAGCCGACTCTCCAGCCCGTCATCGCATGATTTTTCGAAGCAGAGCCTATAACCGCGGAATCATGTGCATGAACTGCTGGCGAGTAATGCTTCTTTCCGTAGGTGAGTCTGTGATACACTTCATCCGATACGAGGAAAGTATCGTTTTCTTCAGCACATTCACCGATTTCACGGGCCTGATCCTCTGTCAAAACATAGCCCGTTGGATTTCCTGGCGTATTAACAACAATCATGTCAGCCTCAGCAATTTTTTCCTTCGCCTCTTCTCTCAGTTCTCTATCATCGTTCCAGTACTCGACCTGTTCCCATTCATTGCCGTTGACCTCGGAGATCATCTTGTAAGGCCCCCAGCACGGATCATTGAACAAGGCCTTATCGTCTTCTCCAAGCCTGGCGGCGAAGATGGCGAACAAAGCCCCCATACCGCCTGTCGTAACCATCACGTTTTCAAGGCCTAAGTCGAAATCTTGAAATCCTTCTTTGTTATTCTCTTCCTTCAGGACTGCTTCTCTCATCTCTTCAAGGCCCAGCATAGGAGAATATCCCTGTTTGTTTTCCAGGCCTTCTTTAGCTGCTTCTTTAACGTGTTCTGGCGTGTCAAAGCTTGGCTGTCCAATGTCAAACCTTACGACATCGTCCATCTTTGCTGCTTTTTCCGATATTTTTCTGATCGATAAGTTGATATTTTCGATGCGTTCTCTCATGAATTTTTACCTCTATTCAGGCCTCTCTGCTTTCCTGTACCCTCCAAGATTCTGAACGTCTCCGTATGTCTCAAGTGCTGTAACTGCCTTCTGAAGTTTTTCTCCTGAGGCCTCTGCCTCGACATAGAAGTAGTACTCACCGAGCTTTTCCTTCGTAGGCCTTGACTGGATGTGGCTCAAGTTGATCTCGTGTCCCGCGAAACACGACAGCATTGCGTGAAGCAGGCCGGGCCTGTCCTCTCCCGGCTCCAGTATGAGTGAAGATTTTTCTCGGGCCTCTGGTTCACCATTGAGGACAAGGAAACGTGTGACGTTTACGTCCCTGTCCTGGACAGATCTCTTGAGAATGTTTTTATCGTTGATTTCTGCTGCGATCTCTGAGGCCAGAGCGGCTTCTCCTGTTTCAAGGCCTGTTACTGCGTCTGCCGTAGAATTTGTCTCCTCTGTACTCCAGCCGTGTTGTTCTATTATCTGTTTGCACTGGGCCAGGGCCTGGGGATGAGATTTTACTTTTTCGATGTCTTCTATACTTTTTTCGTCGGAGATCAGTGCGTGCTGGATCGGTAGGACGACTTCGCCGGAGATTTTTTCGTCTTTCTCTCTCAAGAGGTCGATTGTGTCTGTTACTCCTCCTCCTAGAGAGTTTTCGATTGGAACTAATTTGGCCTCTGTATCTGATTCAAATACCTCTCTTATAGTTGAACAGAACTCTGGCTCTAAATCTTCGAAGTATTTTTCCGCTGCCTGATGTGTATAGGTGCCTTCAGGGCCTAGAAGTGCGACTTTCAAAAATTATTCTTCCTCCATTAGGTCTTCCTGTATATCGACAGCCGTTTCTATAAGGACTTCAGCCAGTTCCCGGCCTCTCTCTGGAGGCATCTTCTTGTTCTCGAACATTTCCTCGAAATCCTGCTTCACTTCTTCCTCTCTTTCTTCATCACGGATCTGCATATCTTCACGGCTCTTGTAGTTCATTACCTTGAGAACTGCATCCATCCTGTCACGGACGTTTCCAGCTATTCTTTTGTTCGCCTTATCGATCTCCTCACGTGCATCCTCCAGACTCATGTAGATACAGTTGAGGCCTACATTTTAGAATTTTTCCGTGCTAGAAGAGTCCTCCTTCAGATGCCTCAACGAGGCCTTCATCAGTTATCTCAAATCGGACTTCCTTCCCCTCAGGAAGAGAACGGTGCTTCGATATACGGGCCTTCCTGACGTTTTTATCGCCCTGTGAAAGCTTGACAAGGCATTTACTCCAGTACTTTGGAACGTCTCTCCCTACAAGTTCCAGGCCTTCTTCGTCGAAAGATGTGTATACCTGGTTCGTTATCATGACCGGGATATTGTGGTTTCTGGCGATTCCTGAAAGTGTTGAGAGCTGCTGTGAAAGCTCCTGATTAACTTCCTGAGCGTTTTCCCCATTAACTTTCAGGCGGTAAAGAGATACGAGAGAATCAACTACGATAAGATCTATTTCTTTTTCTTCCACCAGATTTTCGAGGCCTTCGATCGTTTCATCCTGCTGTTCGAAGTCTGTAACGTCTTTCAAGAATATATTGTCAAGTGCTTCCTCTGAAGCTATCTGTATGAATCTTTCTGGAGAGAAAGAGGCCTCTGAGTCGACGTATGCTACTTTTCCGCCGTCCATGGCTACCTGTGCTGCTACCTGTATACAGACGTTGGTCTTCCCTGATCCTGACTCGCCGTAAAAATTTGAGATAACTCCTTTCTCCACGCCACCGTTTAACAGCGTATCCAGTGGTTCGCAGCCGGTAGATACTCTTTCTACTTCCACAGACGAATAAAGTGTTACAACTCTTTTATCCTTAATCAGTTGATTTTCCGGAAGAGATTCCGAGGCCTTAAATTCAGGTCTCAGTAAAAAAGTCCTGTATGGAGAAGCGGCACATAATCTACGGAGCTGTCTTCGTAGTAATTTTTGCTCTAGGATCTTTCAATGTGGCGACTGACGGAGAAGTATCTTACATACTGAATAACGGCGAGAAAAATGTTACCCCCGAGATCGATGTGGAGAATAACTTGACTATAGGCCGGAACCAGACTGGGACCGTAGAGGCCTCTATACAGAACGCTCAGAGAGCTTCTTACACAGCAAGCAGAGAGGGAGTTATAGGCCCATACGAGATGACTCCCGAGTATGATATCAGTCCCAGGCCTCGAGGTGTTCTTACATCTCTTCCCCCGTACTGGGTCTGGGACAAAGCTGTAGGACGTATAGATGTGACTATGGAGTTCAATTCTTCAGGCATAGAAAAAGGAAATTACAGTTACGGCGTTGAGGCCTGGAACAACGAGAGTTACAGTAACGAGACTTTCCATGTTGTGGTCGAGTAAATCTTTATTTTCAGGCCTCCTCTCGTCAAAAAGAATTTTTTGTTTACGTAAACAAAAATCAATTTAAGTGTTGCTTATCAATGATTGATTATGCCAGAGAAAGAGGCTGCGTTGATTACGTACAACACTGAGAGAAAGAATTTTGAGTCCGTTTATGAGCGGAACAAGTTTTACAGAGGCCTCTTTGGGTATAAGCAGACGGTTCGGAAGAACGGTAAGGAGTACGAGTATGAGAAAGAGGGTTTGATGGATGAGATCCCGCATATGAGGATTGATGACAGTGTTTTCATCACTTCCACTAAGTACGTTGAGAAGGTTGAGAGCTATTTCAACGAGTGGGGTGAGAAGGTTTCGAAACACGTGTTCAGAGTAGTACTGGAGGATTCAGATATTATCGAGAGGATCAAAGGTGATAAACAATGACAGATGAAAATTCAGTGAAGCTGCGTGTTGGGGAAGTACCTCCTAACGCCCAGCAGGACATCGGAAAAGGTATTGTCAGAATTGACAGCAAAATCATGGAAGAGATTGACGTCCGTGAAGGAGAGGCCGTTGTAATCGAGGGAGATCGTGAGACAGCAGGAAGAGTTGCCAGAAGCTATCCTGCGGACAAAGGCCTCGGTATAGCACGGATGGATGGATACATGCGAAAGAATGCAGGCACAAGCCTGGGAGAAAACGTCTCCGTGAGAAAGGCAGACATCCAGAAGGCTGAGGAGATCACTCTTGCTCCTGCCGAGAAAGGCGTCATGATGCAGGTTTCGAATCCGAATATCTTCAAGAAAGGACTGGCCAATCGTGCAGTTATGCAGGGAGATATCGTCGTACCAGGAAGTGATCGGGACAGGCCTCAGGGAATGTTCGACGACATGCCATTCGACTTCGATATGGACAAGTTCGCATTCAGTTTCGGCGGCGATACAAAACTGATGATTGTAAAGACAAAGCCGAAAGGCCCTGTACAGATAACTAGAGACACAGAGATCAAGGTAAAGAAGCAGGCAGTCGACGAGCAGGAGCAGCAGCGTGTCAAAGTTCCGGACGTAACGTACGAGGACATTGGAGGCCTGGATGAAGAAGTTCAGAAAGTTAGAGAGATGATCGAACTACCTCTAAAACACCCTGAAGTCTTCCAGCAGCTTGGAATCGACGCACCATCAGGAGTACTACTCCAAGGACCGCCAGGAACAGGTAAGACACTCCTGGCAAAAGCAGTAGCCAACGAATCGAACGCTACTTTCCTTTCTATCGATGGCCCGGAGATCATGTCAAAGTACTACGGAGAATCAGAGAAACAGCTCCGTGAAAAATTCGAAGAGGCCCGCGACGATGCTCCAGCAATAATATTCATCGACGAAATCGATGCCATCGCTCCAAAGAGAGATGATACGGGAGGAGAAGTAGAAAGACGTGTTGTAGCACAGCTACTCTCAGAGATGGATGGTCTGGAAGCAAGAGAGAACGTCATCGTTATAGCAGCTACAAATAGAGCAAACGCCATCGATCCAGCATTGAGGAGAGGAGGACGTTTCGACAGAGAGATAGAGATCGGAGTTCCAAACAGAGATGGAAGGAAAGAAATTCTCCAGATCCATACACGAAACATGCCTCTTGCAGACGACGTAGATCTCAATGAGCTTGCAGATAAGACTCACGGCTACGTGGGAGCTGATCTCGAGACTTTATGCAAAGAGGCCGCGATGTACGTCCTCAGAGAGGTGCTTCCTGAGATAGATCTGGACGAGGAGATTCCTAGTGAAGTGCTTGAAGACCTGATAATCGACAGAGATGCTATGATAAAAGGCATGAGAACTGTAGAGCCTTCACAGATGCGTGAAGTCATGGTGGAAGTACCACAGGTCACCTGGGATCAGATAGGAGGCCTCAACGAGACAAAGGAACGACTTCAGGAAATGGTAGAATGGCCACAGGAATATCCAGAAAGATTCGAGAGAATGGGCATAGAAGTACCGAAAGGAATCCTTCTATACGGACTTCCTGGAACAGGAAAGACACTCCTGGCAAAAGCAGTAGCCAACGAATCCAACTCGAACTTCATCTCAGTTAAAGGCCCGGAACTACTTTCCAAGTACGTTGGAGAATCAGAGAGCGCCGTAAGAGAAGTATTCAAGAAGGCTAGACAGGTAGCGCCGTGCGTACTGTTCATCGACGAGATAGACTCTATCGCTCCACGCAGAGGATCCAGAAGTTCGGACTCCGGTGTAGGAGACAGAGTTGTGAATCAGTTGCTGACTGAGCTGGATGGAATAGAAAGCCTTGAAGGAGTTACTGTCATTGCGGCGACGAACAGGCCTGATATGATTGATCCTGCAATCATGAGGCCTGGAAGGATCGACAGGAATGTTGAAGTGGATGTTCCGGATGTAGAGGCCCGGAGAAAAATTTTCGAGGTCCATACGAGAGATATGCCTCTGGCCGATAATGTTGATCTTGATGAGCTTGCTGAGGAGACTGATGGCTTCGTCGGCTCTGATATCGAATCAGTGTGTAGAGAGGCTGGCATGGATGCTCTTCGAGCCGATGGCGATGCATCAGAAGTCACAATGGATGACTTCGAAAGCGCGATAGACGATGTGAAGCCTACAGCTACGGAGGAGAATCTAGAGCGCTACAGATCGATGATGAAGAAGATGCAGGATATAGAGCAGAGCGAAGAGACTCCTGATTACTTCGGATAAATTTGCAGGGAGGACGTGGTTCCCTCCCTGTAACCCTTCTGTTTATTAACAGTAAAATGTTCTAAACTATGTATGTCGGATAGTCACGAGTGTAGTATCTGTGGAGAGGAATTTGATTCTGAAAGAGGCCTGAAAATTCACAAGGGACAGAAGCACCCTGATGAGAAAGAAGAGGCCTCCACAGAAGATGTTTCAAATGATGAAAATGAAGGCGAAGAAGCAGCGGAAAACTCAGTTGATAATGATAATTCAGAAAGTACGGGTGGAGATACTGTCGATCTTAGTTTCTCTGTGCGACAGGCCATAACTGTGGCCTTTGCTTTAGGCCTTTTTGTTGGGTTCACAGGAGGTTTCGTCACTTCCTCCATTACTCCCGGGCCAGAGGCCTCTCCTTCCGGAGATACAGGGGATTCTGGAAGTCAGCTTGAGAAAGTTGACATCGGTAATATCAGTTTCGAGGATGAGCCAAGTCTTGGAGAGGCTGATGCGCCGATAAAAGTCGTTGAGTACACTGACTTTGGATGTCCGTACTGCGCGGAGTGGAACGGTTACGATGCAAGTCCTCGGCTTCCTATTGACACGCAGCAGAATCATCAGAAGCTGAAGGAACAGTACATTGAAACCGGTCAAGTGGAACTGATTATGAAGGATTACCCTGTTCCAAACCTGCATCCTAATGCGATCAGGGCGCATGCAGCAGCTAACTGTGTATATGATCAGAGCGAGGAAAGATACTGGGATTATGCGGCTGAACTTTTCGACCGCAGAGATACCTGGATGGCAGGAGGACAGAACCGTACAACAGAAACATTCAACGATATAGCCTCTGGAATGCAGGAGATAGACAACGAAGAATTCACCCAGTGTTACCTGTCAACCGACGGATCTGAAATGGCAGAGGACAAGAACAATGCCATAAGAAATATCGGCAGACTTGGCACACCGACATTCCTCGTAGGAAACCAGGAAAACGGCTTCGTGAAGATTTCCGGCGCCCAGCCGCTTTCAAACTTCGAAAAGGCCTTTGAGCAGATCCAGAGCTGAACTTGAGGCCTCAAAAAACATTTTTCACCTCTATTTTTATTATGAATGAAAGACTGGAAAAATTCCGGGAAAGCCTTTTCCATCCTTTCAGAAGCTTTTCTACAGGCATCTCGGCGTTGTTTTTCACAGGATTTTTCTTCTTGTTCAGCCTTCTGAGCTCACAGCCAGAGTTCTCGATGCAGATGATTTCATCCGGGATAAGCAACTGGATTCCTGCAGTACAGATAAGATTAGGAGGCCTGATCGCAACATCTGGATACACCGGACTCATACTTACAGGCCTTTTCAGTGCTCTGGCAGCTATCCTACTTGTGAACACCGTATTAGAGCTCAGGTACAGAAACGTGAACAAGAATATAGTAGGGATACTGCCCGGATTTCTTGCCGCCGGATGCGCATCATGCGGAGTAGGCCTCCTCACATTTCTGGGATTCGGAGGCGTACTGGCTTTACTGCCTTATCAGGGAAATCTCCTGCGTCTTGGAGCAGTTATACTGCTTGTAGGCCTCATAAATAGAAATGGCGTTCCCGGACAATGCAAGGCCTAGCTATCTTCTGGTAGTTACTTTTTTCCCGTCCTCAGTCAAGACAACTGTATGTTCTGCCTGGACTACTGTTCCGCCGTTTACTTCGTTCAGTACAGGGTATGAATGCACTATCCCTCCATCAACTAATTTTTTCATTGCCATGCGTTTTCTGGCCCCGAAATCATCAAACCATCTTGGTGTAAACGGCAATCCATTGAACTCTTTGATCCTGTTAAGCAGTTCTCTCTCTACACGGCCTCTAACGTTTCTTTCATTTTCAATTTTGTAGATGTTGCCCTGTGCGCCGTTTTTGATCCGTCCAGAGCCGTCTGTAAGGAAAGGCTCTATAGCAAAAGCATCTCCAACTTCAAAGACGTGATCAGAGTCATTGGAAAAGTTAGGTATCGATACACCAGCGTGTTGCTCATACTTGCCGATATAGTGCCCTGTAAGATTCCTAACTACCTCATACTCCTGTGGAATCTGATCTTCAACAAAATTTCCAAGCTCCCCGACAGTTTTACCTGGCTCAACAAAGTCCAGGGCTTTTTCAAGAACCTGCTCGACCGCATCGATCATTTCCTGATGCTGGCCTGAAGGATTAACAGTCAAAGCAGTATCAGCGATATAACCATCTGAATGTGCCCCTATATCGATTTTTACAACGTCGTCTTCTTTCAGGACTCTGTTTTCTTTAACTCCTGGAGTGTAGTGTGCTGCAGAATCATCTATAGAGATATTTACAGGGAAAGCTGGCTCAAGGCCTTCTTCACGTATCAGGCCTTCAACTTCTTCAGCTATAATTTTTATATTGGTGCCTGGCTCTGCAGCTTTGCGGGCCTTTTTCCTTGCTTTCTGTATTACTTCGCCCGCTCTGATGTAGTTTTCAAGTTTCTCCTCGTTCATAGAGAAAAAAGAGAAGTGAAAACTGAAAAACCTATTCTCTGGCAACTTTGCTTTCTCTGGCAGCCTCCTTGACTTTCTCCGCAATCTCCATTGCAAGCTCCCTATCCAGAGTGTCAGGCACAATCCTGTCTTCTTCTGGCTCGATAAATTCTCTTATAGCCTCTGAAGCAGCTATCTTCATCTCTTCATTTATATCTGAGGCCTTTACATCAAGTGCTCCTCTGAAGACTCCAGGGAATGCCAGCGAGTTGTTCACCTGATTATCGAAGTCGCTTCTGCCTGTTGCAGTGATGAATGCTCCGGCTTCTCTAGCTTCTTCCGGCAGAATTTCAGGATCAGGATTTGCCAGTGCAAAGACTATTGGATCATCCGCCATAGACTCTACCATGTCCTTGGAAACTATTCCCGGAGCTGAAAGGCCTATGAATACGTCCGCATTTTCCATTGCATCGGAAAGATCTCCCTGTTCCTCAGAGGCCAGAGTTCTTTCCGCCAGGCCTGCCTTGTACTCGTTCTGATCGTCTGTTCTGAGGATGCCGGAAGAGTCTACAGGGACAATGTTTTCTGCACCTGCATCGAGCAGGAATTTTGCCACTGCGATACCCGAGGCTCCTGCACCAGATATTGCGATCCGTGCATCTTCAAGGTCTTTTCTGGCAAGATCAAGCGCATTCCTTACAGCAGCACCGACGACTATTGCAGTGCCGTGTTGATCGTCGTGGAAAACCGGGACGTCAAGAGATTTTTTCAGAGTCTCTTCTACACGGAAACAGCGTGGAGCCTTGATATCCTCAAGATTTACTGCACCAAAAGTCGGCTCCAGGGCCTCAACATGCTCTACAATATCACCTGCAGTTTCCGCATCAAGACATACAGGGAATCCGTCAACACCGCCGAATTTTTTCATCAAGTTGGCTTTTCCTTCCATCACAGGCATAGAGGCCTCTGGACCTATATCGCCCAGTCCAAGGACTGCGGAGCCGTCAGAAACTATAGCCACAAGATTTCCTTTTGAAGTATAATTATAGGCCTCTTCATTGTCTTGAGATATTTCTTTACACGGCTCTGCGACTCCAGGAGTGTATACGAGATTCAGATCCTCTTTTCCATCTATCTTTACTGAAGGTTCTACAGATATTTTTCCAGGGTTTTTACTGTGAAGTTCCAGTGCTTCTTCTCTGTCAACCATAGTTTGATTCTTGGTGCAGAACTCCTTAATTCTTTTTCCAAAACCCGATCTAACAGAATTGAACAGGGAAAACTGGCGAAGGAGGCCTGTAGAGGATTTTACAGTCCGCAGATAAACGTTCATTCAGAGGCCTGATTTAAAATCCTTCGGAGACGAATAGGCATGTATGAGAAAGGCTTTACTAATCATCTTGTTCGCTGTAACATTTTTCACCGTAGCAGGAGCTGGACAGCCACAGATAGATCAGACGGAAAGCGGCGCGGATCCCGGACTTATGCCGGGGAACTTTCTCTATGGACTGGAAAAGTTCGTGGAGGATCTTGAAGTCCGCATAGCCGGTGCTGTAGGAGGCCCGGATATGAAGTCCAAGGCTCTGGCGAACAATGCGGAGGAGAGGCTTGCAGAGGCCAATGCTCTGGCCGACAGGAACAGGAGCGAGGAGGCCTCAGAGATGGTACAGGCCTATTCAGATACTCTCAACAGATCAAGAAGTATAGCTGCCGGAAACAACAATACCGATCTAACAGAGCAACTCGATAATATTTCAAGGAGAAATACTCAGAAACTGGAGGAAGTGAAGAATAAAGTTCCGGAACAGGCCAGAGCCGCCATCCAGAAAGCTATAGATAAGTCTCGAAATCCCGGGAAAACAGGGAGGCCTGAGAGCCCTGGTAAAAGCGGAGAAGTGAACTCCAGAGGATCAGATACCGGAAATGTTACCGGCACACCAGCGAACAATGATAGAATGGCAAAATCACCCGGGAAAGATTCGATACCAGGAAACATGAGTAATCCCGGAAGTAATGCTCCAGATAGAGAAGTCAGGCCTGAAAGACAGAATGATTCGCCTGTAGGAGGCGCGAACACCAGTGTTTCAGAAAACATCGGAAATGATGATAACATAGGAAATCCTGCCGACAGGCCTGATAACTCGATTAATGAGAATGAGAGAAGTGCAGGAAAAGATACCGGAGAGTTATCTGGAAAATCTAATGAGATAGACAGGCCTGGAAGGCCTTGAATCGGAGTATTTTTTATCTGTGGAGGCCTAGAGAATTGTTATGGCAGTTCCTTTTCCCGAAGCCGAGTTTGAGATTCTTATCTATATGCTTCTGGGAGCATTTATCGCTTTGAGTTTTGCAGCAGGCCTGTATATCTGGAAGCTTCAGAAGTTTCTTGACGAGGAGTACTACAGTGATGACGAGTCCGAAGATCTCAGGGTTGATAATATAGGTCTTTCAAGGCGTGCAGAGGAGATAATTGATGCCGTCCTGGATGAGCCTATGCTTCAGAGTGAGTTGCCTGATGAGATCGGTGTATCAAAGGCTACTGTGAGTAATGCTGTCTCCGAGCTTTTCGAGAGAGGTCTTGTGATAAAGAAGAAAAAGGCGAATACCTATCTGATTGAACCTGATATCGATGAGCTTGAGAAGCAGCAGAGATGAACGAAACTGAACATGTGAAAGGCCTTGTTAAACGCTATTGAACGGTTTTTGAACGTTGTTAAACGCTTGTTTCTGGAAACGCCTCTTAAAGGTGGAGCGGGTATGAGAGCTTGGTGAATAGACAAATGAAACTCGATAACAGATTCACGACAACGTTTATAGTAGCAGGTTTGCTACTTGGACTGGCAGCTCCAGCAGCTGCACAGCCTTCACAGGCCCAGTCCAGCAATCAGGTTCAAACGGATGCGCAAGCGTCCGCACAGTCAGAAGGAATTATGACGGCACTTACACAGATACAGAAGCAGTTACAGAACATCCAGCAGAGACTTACAGCGCTGGAACAGAAAGTCTCCAGTAGTCAGGCAGATGTAGAGGCCAACGGACAGACTACCGCAACAGGAGAGCTCAACGCCAACAGCCAGGCGCAGAAAGAAGCTGGAGGCCCGCCAGAGCACGCGAACGCCAGAGCTAACGCCGGATCAGGAAACGGCGCAGGAGCAGAAGTCTCTGCAGCAGCAAGAAGCGGCGACAGACAGGGAATCATGGCAGCTATCTCAGCTTTCCTATCGGAAAGAGGGAATGACAGAGCTGCAGAAGCAGTGAACAGTTCACAGGACAGCGACGAAGCTGAAGAAAGAGAAGATATAGAACTCGATATCAACGTCACAGGAGATATCGAGAAAGGCAACAACGTGACTGTCCTCGCAACTTATGAAGGAGAAGCTGTCGCTAACGCCACAGTCAAAGTTAACGGCGAAGAAGTAGGACAGACCAACTCAGATGGAGAAATCGTCGTCACTATCCCAGAGGCCGACGAATTCGAAGTCGAAGTTGAAAAAGAAGGAGAAACAGAGATGGAGGGAGAACTGGAGTACGAACTGGAGTCAGAAGACTCCGATGACGAAGCTGAAGTTGAGACAGAGAGTTCTATAGAATCAGGAGATGACGCATCTGTGGAGGCTTCAGCAGAAGTTACAACAGGCCTGAACTAAAGGGCCTTTTCTTTTTTCTTCAATCCTTATTCAGAATCTGTAACGAACTCTATATCGACCACGTATGCTTCATCTCTTTTCAGAACCAGCGGATTCAGATCGATCTCGGAGACTTCCTCATGATTCAGTGCAAGTTGGCCCAAGCGTATTATCGCATCTTTCACAGGCTCCATAGAGTGTTTCTGGCCTCTGATGCCCTTGAAAAGCTCTGATGACTGCAGTTCTTCGATCATCTGTTCTGCCTCCTGTTCGCTTATCGGCGCTATACCGAAGGAAATATCTTCAAGGGCCTCGACATATATTCCTCCGAGACCTACCATTATCATCGGGCCGAACTGCGAATCCCTTTTCATCCCAAGCGCTACCTCAAGGCCTTCTACCTGTTCCTGAACCTTCACACCTTCTACACTATCTTCCACAGTGTAGGATTTTTCCATGATATCACGGAAGGCCTTCTGTACATCCTTTCTCGTCCTCAAATCAGTCTTTACGCCATCTACATCCGACTTGTGCGTTATCTCAGGAGAATCAATCTTCAGAGTAACAGGATATCCAATCCGCGATGCCGTACGGACAGCCTCTTCAGGAGATCCTGCCGTATCAGTTAACGCCGTATTAATCCCGTAGGCCTCCAGAACATTCCTGCCTTTTTCAAATCCTTCAAGATTTTCCATAGCCTGTTCAGCAGCCTCTCTATCATAGCCAATATCGCTGTAGGTTCTTTCAGATAAAAGAAACTCTCTGTACGAATTCATGGCAGCAAGAGATTTTACAGAATCTGCTGGATCATCACATACAGGCACACCACGTTCTTCAAGAATCTGACGTCCCTTCTCGACATCTTCCTCTCCCATAAAGCATGCAACAACAGTTTTATCCGTTTCTGAGGCCTTTTCAGCCAGATTTCTTGCTGTTTTAGCTATCTGGGTATTTGCCTGCGGAGTAAGAACTACAAGAACAGAATCAACGTTTTCGTCCCGTACAACAGCATCGAAAGCGTCAGTGTATCTTCTGTGGCCTGCATCACCTATTATATCTACAGGATTCCTCGCTGAGGCCTCATCAGGCAATCTTTCATCCAGCAAGTTTTTCGTCTCACCGGAAAACTCCGCCAGAGAAAGGCCTCTCTCATTTATCTCGTCAGAAGCTATTACACCCGGGCCTCCGGCATTTGTTACTATAGCTACGTTTTCTCCATCCGGCAAAGGCTGGAAAGAGAAGGCCTTGCCAAATTCAAGTAGATCGCTGTTTGATTCAGCTTCAATTATACCTGTTTTGCGGAAAGCTGCGCGGTAGGCCTCTATACTTCCTGCCATACTTCCTGTGTGACTGGAAGCCGCCTCCCCTCCTTTTTCAGTCCTTCCAGCTTTCACTGCTATTACTGGTTTTTCTCTGGATGTTTCTATGGCTTTTTCAATAAATTCACGGCCGTTATCTATGCTTTCGATGTATGAAAGGACTACCTGTGTATCGTCTTCCCTCCATTTTTCCAGTAGATCTATCTCATCTATCATCATCTCGTTGCCGAGAGAGACAAAATGATGAAATCCTATATTCTCAGGCCTCGAATAATCAAGCATAGCAGTACAGAAAGCACCTGACTGGCTCATAAACGATATATCACCTGGTTCAGGCATACCGGATGCAAAACTTGCATTCATCGAATTTTCAGTATTTATCAGGCCTAAAACGTTAGGACCTAGAATTTTCACGTCGTTCTGCTCCGCCACATACTCCAGTTCTGATTCCAGGGCCTCGTTGCCCATCTCCGAGAATCCTGCAGAGATAACTACAGCCGTATCAACTTTTTTCTCCCCACAGTCACGTATAACATCAGGTACGAGACGTGCCGGAACAGCTACGACAGCCAGATCAGTTCCCTGTCTTAACTCGTCGTAGGCCTCCTCGCCTTCCACTTCATCGGCATTCGGATTGACAGGATAGACTTCCCCCTCGAATCCATGGAGAAGATTATCAAAGATCTCGTGGCCGGTCTTGCCTTCATGCCGGGAGGCTCCTACTACTGCAACAGTCTCAGGTTCGAAAAGATTTTCCAGAGTCACAACAGTATTTTTCTCAGGCCCGTTATTTAGGTTGTTGAGTTCACCGAGAGGTCGCAAACGATTTTTTATATACGAGCCGAGGCCTTTTTTGACTTGTAATGAGAGAAGAGGTTTTCTCCGCTTCTATCCAGAAAATCGAGGTAATGGACGCAGATGACGAAGACGATCATCCATGGATAGAGGAGGAAGAATACAGAAAACTCTACAGGAAAATGATGATTGCAAGAAAATTCGATGAGAAGGCCTTCTCACTTCAGAGAAGAGGAGAAATATCAACATACGCTCCTCACAAAGGCCAGGAAGCCGCCCAGATAGGCGCAGTCTTTGCACTAGAAGATGACGACTGGATTGTACCCTCTTTCAGAGAGTCAGCAGCCTTTATCATGCGTGGCGCACCTCTTGACAAGATTTTCCAGAGATGGATGGGCGACGCAAACGGCCAGAAAGATCTATCCGAAATCAATACTTTGCCAGTAGCTATCCCTGTAGGAACGCAGAACCTTCATACCGCAGGCCTGGGAATGGCCATGGAAAAAAGAGGAGACGAAAACGCAGTCCTCGGATTCACAGGAGATGGATCGACAAGCGAAGGAGACTTCCACGAGGCTCTGAACTTTTCAGGAGTATTCAACGGTCACTCCGTGTTTTTCGTACAGAACAATCAATATGCGATTTCTATGCCTAGGGAGAAACAGACAAAGTCCGATACACTCGCACAGAAAGCAATTGCATATGGAATCGACGGCATACAGGTCGACGGAAATGACATACTGGCAATCATCAAGGCTGTGCGGGAGGCACTGGAGAAAGCCCGTAACGGCGAACCAGTGCTTGTAGAGGCCTTAACATACAGACTTGAGGACCATACTACTTCAGATGACTCGACACGTTACAGAGACGATGAAGAAGTCGATGAATGGAAGGAAAAAGATCCTTTGAAGCGTTTCAGGCAGTACTTGAAAGATGAAGGCCTCTGGACAGATGAACTGGAAAACTTCGAACAGGAGGCCTCGAAGAGAGTTGATGAAGCAGCTAATTCGGCTATGGAGATGGATGATCCCGGATTAGATGAGCTATTCGACTACGTGTACAGTGAGACCCCTGATATACTTGAAGAGGAGAAAGAGGCCTTGAAGAAAGAATTTGAGGTGGAAAAGTAGTGTCAGAAGATCAGGGAGGTGATATCTGAATGGGAGAGAAGATGAATATTGTAGAGGCCGTGAACAGGGCTCTTGAAGACGAGATGGCTGATGACGAGGACGTTATTGCATACGGAGAGGATGTCGGCGAGGACGGAGGTGTTTTCCGTGCTACTGAAGGCCTCCAGGAAAAGTTTGGCGAGGAACGGTGTTTCTCATCTCCTCTGGCCGAATCAGGTATCGCTGGAACCGCTATAGGTATGAGCCTGTACGGTTTCAGGCCTGTAGTCGAGATGCAGTTCTCCGGTTTCTCCTATCTTGCGTTCCCCCAGTTGAAGGAGCATGCGGCCCGGATGCGTATGAGAAGTCGTGGCGACTACGAGGCCCCGATCACCGTTAGAGCTCCTTACGGGGGTGGAATCTCGGCTCTCGAACACCATCAGGAAAGCCCGGAGGCATTTTTCGCTCATTCGAAAGGCCTGAAAGTAGTGATCCCGAGCACACCTCAGGACACTTACTCGCTTCTCAGGGCCTCTATACAGAGCGACGATCCTGTAATATTCCTGGAGCCGAAGAAAATTTATAGATCCTTCAAGGAAGAAGTTGATACCTCAAAGGAGATCAAACTGGGTGATTCAAAAACTGTGCAGGAAGGAGAAGACGCCACACTAATTTCATGGGGGGCCATGGTCCCTGTAGCAGAGGACGCAGCGGATGAAGTAGATGCAAGTATAGAGATAATTGATCTGAGAACTATATCGCCAACAGGCCTCGAAAAAGTATTTGAATCAGTTAAAAAGACAGGAAGAGCTATGGTTCTACACGAGGCCTCGAAAAGCGGAGGCTTCGGCGGAGAAATAGCTGCAAGGATACAGGAAAACGAGATACTGAGTATGAAGGCTCCAGTGAAACGTGTAGCCGGGCCTGACGTGCCATATCCTCTTTACAGTCTTGAAGATTTCTATATGCCGAATAAAAAACGCGCTGTAAAAGGCCTCGAAGAGTTGCTGGATTTCTAGGTGATCTGAATCAAATTCGAGTTCCCTGACACCGGTGAAGGAGTAACAGAAGGCCAGTTCCTGGAATGGGAAGTCGAGGAAGGCGAAAAAGTTGAGGAAGATCAGATCATCGGAGAAGCTGAGACGGACAAAGCAGTCGTAGAGATCCCGGCACCTTCAGATGGAAAAGTTAAACATCTCAAGGCCTCTCCAGGAGATACTGTCAGCGTCGGCGACGTCATAATGGAGCTTGATACCGGAGAAGAGTCTTCAGAAGCCGAAAAAGATAATGAAAGTTCGGAATCATCCGCAGAAACTTCTGAAAAGATAGAATCGAGCGAAAAAGCACTTGAAGTAGATTCTCAGGATGCTGGAGATGTTCTTGCTTTGCCAAGAGTCCGTAAAATGGCGGAGGAAAAAGGCATAGACTTGGCCTCGATAAAGACAGGAGAGAGAATAACAGAACAGGAGTTGCTGGATTACGAGGCCTCAGAGACAGATACAGAATCAGAAAAAGATAATTCAGTTGGAAAAGTTAATGCCTCTCCTTCTGTCAGGAGACTGGCTCGTGAAAAAGGCATATATATAGAAAAGGTAGAGGGCACCGGCAGAGGCGGAAAGATCACCAGATCGGACATAAATGATGCAGAAAGCAGAGATAGTTCTCAGGCCTCGGAAAGTCGTTCAGTGGATGAGATCAGCGGAGAGACAGAGCGCAGGCCTCTCTCCGGTATCGAGAAAGAGATCGGCAACAGGATGGAAAAATCCCGTTTCACTGCTCCGCATGTCACTCACGTCGAGAAAGTTGACGTCAAGAGGCTTTCCGAAATGCGGGAAAGAGAGAAGGATGAAGTTGATCCACATCTGACATATCTTCCTTTCATAATGAAGGCTGCTGTATCGGCCCTGAAGGATTATCCAGAGCTTAACGCCGAGCTTGACGAGGAAAACGATGATATAGTTCTGAAGAATTTCTACTGTTTCAACATAGCCGTCGATACTGATAGAGGCCTGATGGTTCCGAAGATAAAGAACGTTGACAGGAAAAGTATAGTTAAACTGGCGGATGAAGTCAGTGAAAAAGCCGAGAAGGCCAGGAACGGAGATTTAACACCGGAAGAGATGAGTATCGGCAGCTTTTCAATATCAAACATCGGGGCAATCGGCGGAGAGGCCTTCACACCAATCATAAACTATCCTCAGACAGCTATACTTGGTGTTGGGAAAATATCTGAGACTGCCGAAGTTTTTGAAGGAGAAGTGGAGCCCAGGATGACTGTGAAACTTTCATTGAGTTATGATCACCGTGTTATAGACGGAGCTACAGCCGCACGTTTCATGAATAAAGTCGCTGAAAATCTTGAGAATCCTGAAAAAATGCTGATAGAACTTTAGGCGATATAGAAATGGTAGTAGGCGATATCGAGACTCAGACAGAGCTTCTTGTAATCGGCGCAGGACCTGGAGGATACACGGCTGCGATAAGAGCTGCTCAGAGAGGCCTCGACGTTGTTCTTGTCGATAAGGAAGAGCTTGGCGGGACATGCCTGAATAGGGGATGTATACCGGCAAAAGCACTTATCCACGCCTCCAAGTTCCATCATGAGATCCAGAACTGGCATGAGATCGGAATCGAGGCAGAGTGCGAGAATATTAATTTCTCTAAAATCATGAACTGGAAGGATTCTGTAGTGGATGAACTGAACTCGGGCCTTGAACATATACTTGACCGGGAAGGAGTTACTGTAAAACAGGGAGAGGCCCGTTTCATCGACGAAGATACTGTAAGAATCGAGGAGGAGCACAATGCTGAGAACGTGAAGTTCGAAAACGCTGTTATCGCCACAGGAAGTCAGCCAATCGAGATACCAGGCCTCGAATACAGTAAAGAAGGCGTAATTTCCTCAAGAGGCCTCCTAAGCCTTGACGAAGCTCCTGAAGATCTCGTGGTAGTAGGAGGCGGATATATCGGTATGGAAGCAGCCACAAAATTCGCAAAATTTGGTTCCGAGGTAAAAATCGTGGAGGCAGCGGATAGAGTTCTGCAGAACTTCGATGAAGAGATAGTGAACGAGTTACGGGAATCTAATCCCGAGTACGGCGACAAGATTTTTACAGGCGTGAAGGCCTCTGGTGTAGAGCAGAGAGATGGAAAGACAGTCTTGAAAGCGGAGAAAGACGGTGAAAAAATGAGTCTTGAAGGCGATTATGTTCTCGTGGCTGCTGGCAGGACAGCAAGGCCTGTACTGGAGAATCTTGATCTGGAGAACGCAGGCCTTGAGATCAGTGACGACGGCTTCCTAGAAGTAGATGAACAGATGAAGACATCGCGTGATGATATAATGGCTATTGGAGACTGTATCGGACAGCCTATGCTGGCACACAAGGCGTACAGAGAGGGCCGGGTTGCTGCAGAAGTTGCTGCAGGAGAGGCCGCTGCTTTTGACAATCAGTATATTCCGAAGGCGATGTATACAGATCCTGAAGTTGCTGTAGTTGGAATGACTCCGGACGAGGCCCGTGAAAGATTTGACGACGTCATGATAGGAAAGTTTCCCTTCAGGGCCTCCGGTAGATCTCTGACAATAAATCAGGATCATGGTTTCATCCGTGTAGTCGCGTCAGGAGATGAGAAGCTTCAGGGAGTTCAGATAGTCGGCTCAAGGGCCTCCGACATGATAGCGGAGGCGACGCTGGCGCTCGAGATGCAGGCCTATCTTGATGACGTTATCAACACTATCCATGCTCATCCTACGTTCCCTGAGGCCTTTGCAGAGGCCTGTGAGGATGCTCGTGGAGAGTCTATCCATAAGTAAAATTTCTGGATACTGTTTAGAGGGACTGTGTAGAGGCGTGAATTTTTAAGTTATGCCGTGCAGTGTTTTGTTTATGCCTGAATGTGATTTCTGTGGCGAGGAGTTCGAGTCTGATCTGGAGCTTCACGTTCACTGGGGTGAAGAGCATGAGGATGAACTTAATTCTCATCAAAAAGATACTGTAAAGAAAGCTAGGAGAGAAAAAGAGGAACAGGAGAAGAAGGAAAGTGAGAGAAAGAAGAATCTTGCTTTCAAAGTTCTTGCCTCCGGTGTAGCGATCGTTATTGCTGCTATTCTAATCCCTCAGTTGCTTAACGCAGGTAACGGCGGAGATGCGTCCAACAGCACCGCCAGCTTTACGCTTGAAGGTGAGCCGGTACTTGGAAATGAAAGCGCCAACGTCAGCATAGTCGCTTTCGAGGATTTCTACTGCCCTTCATGCAAGAGCTTCAATGACGGCGTGAAGCCTAGACTTGAAGATAATTACATCGAAACAGGTCAGGCAAAGTTTTACTACCTCGACTTCCCTCTGGACTTCCACGATCCACAGGCCACAGCTGCATCGGTCGCAGCAGAATGTACTTACCAGCAGGACGAGGAATCTTTCTGGCCTGTACACGATGCACTGTACGATGTGCAGAGAAGTATAGATTACACTCCTGAAAGACTGACTCAGTTAGTCGAAGAAAACACTGAAGGCCTTGACTACGAGGCAATACAGTCCTGCATAGCAAGTCAGGAAACAGTTAACAGAGTAAACGAGGACATGAGAGAAGGCCTCAACGCAGGTGTCTCAGGTACACCAACAATCTTCGTGAACGGAGAACAGGCCTCAGACTTCAGGTACTCAACACTTGAAAGCATGATAGAGGACGAACTAGCAGGCTAAAGGCCTTCAAAAAGGGGATTACTCCCTTTTTCCCAAATTTTTTCTCAAAAAATTCTACATTATAACTTCTAGCTGAATCTTCCAAGGCCGCTCTGTCTGCCTTTGCCTTTGAGCTCATCTTCAGTGTATCCAAAAACTTTGAGAACTCGTACAGCAGCAGGCACAACCTGGTTATCTATATAATAGTCCGGATCATAGTTATCGGCGAATTTCGTAAGTTCAGCTCTCTCTGAGATACCTCCACCACCGCGAGTAACAACATAATCAACTGTAGTCTCCGGCTCTATATCCATGCCTCTTTTCCTGGCTTTTTTCACGGCCTCAACGTGCGGAGCCGTGGATCCGTACTCTTCAGGGGGCTTTGTCAGTGTCGTATGAATCTTCAAACGTTCCACAGGCATTTCCTGATTTTTCAGGGCCTCTATAGTTTCTTTGACTTCTTCAGCGGCCTCCGAGATCCTGTCCTGGAGCACAAGATTCAAGACTTTTTTCTGAGTTTCTTTGGCCACAGGACTCCAGTCCCTTCTCACCTGCTCGAAGCCTGTGATCTTGAGGCCTCCTTCTTCATCCATCAATGCGTACTTCTTCTTGGCTCCTTCGCCTGAGGCCTTCGACGTGAAGAATCCTCGTACGAAGTAGCCCTCGAACTCCAGTTCCATGAACTCAGGAAGAGTCGAGTTAACTTTCTCGAGGAAACTTTCTTTCCTTTCCTTGACGTCCTCTCCCTGTATGAAGACCGAGTCAGTATCGCCGTAGACGATCTCGAATCCCATCTCCTCGGCGATATCTATAGTATCCTCGATATACTCTCTTCCAAGATACGTAGTGGCCTGTGCAGACTCCTTGGAATACCATCGTGCTCCATCATATCCCAGATACCCATAGAACGAGTTGGCGAGGATTTTCTGGGCCTGCTGGCGGCTGTAAACCCGTTCATACTCGAGAGAGTCTTCCTCAAGATCCTTTAACTTCTCCTTCAATTCATACCTGCTTCCTACCAGGCCTTCGATAAGCTCCGGGAAAAATCCCTGTTCATCCTGACAGAAAAAGAAGTCGAACTCCTCCAGAGTAAATTTTTCATCGCAGTCCTCGAGATCAAGGACTTCAGGCGAAATATTATGAGCCACCATAACCGTCGGATACAGAGAACGGAAATCAAAAACAGAAACATCTTCATAGAGGCCTGAATCCGGAGTATATACAAAACCTCCCTCGTAAGCTCCCTGATTCTGCCTTCTTCTCCTTTCATTCCTTGTAGGCCTGTTAGGCGCCAGCATGTTCCTGTTGAAGGCCTCTCTGAGGAGGAAGTTTTCCGTCAACTGTCCGTAAGTCAGCCTGCACGCATCGAACGGTATGAGGCCTGTGATCCTGGAAAGCTCCATTATCTGCGGCACAAGCTCTTCAGAAAGCCTGTAGGCCAGCTCGGAATCTCTTAAATTGTATCTTGCAAATTTTTCCAGATTTTCGCTGTCTCTCCACCACTGTTTCATCTCTTCAAAAGTTACTTCATCCTTGTTCTCTCCCAGCATCTCTTCAGCTACAGAATCAAGGTCAAGAGTCTCCGAATCAAGGCCTGGAGCTACTACATGTGATATGAACGGGAAAAGATCGAGATGCATCCTACCCTTCAGTCTTGCTCCCTTGAAGCGGCCTCTCCTGTTGTATTTCATTCTTTCGCCATCTCTGCCAAGCGAAAGCTCCATCCCGTATTTCTGGACTCGTTCTCTGAGTACACCGAAATCAAACTCATCGGTGTTGTACCCTGTTATTATATCGGTATCTCTATCCTCTATTATCGCCATAAATCTCTGTAAAAGCTCTTTCTCGGATTCAAAAGTCTCAACAAAATCTTCATCGATCTCCCCAGTAGAAAGAACTTTTTCAAAATCTTCACCGTAGAAAGAGGCCATAACTACCTCTTCATCGATTACTTCAAGATCGAAAGCCAGTTTGGAGAAACTTGGCTCCTCTTTATCGGATTCAGTGACTTCTTCAAGTAAAATTTTTCGTTCAATATCTCCAGAGGCCTGTTCTCCGTTCACGCGAACTGTTTCTCCAGGCCTTATCCCTCTATCGATCAGAAATCTTTTGTAGAATGGTATATCAAATTCTCTGCATTCCTTGACTTCCTGCATCTTACTTACGGGATACTTCAGTTTAGGGACGTTCGCCGGTATATCTGTGGAGATCTTCAGGGCCTTTACCTCCTCTAGGCCTAATTTTTTGTCCTGTATCTCTATTTCTCTTACTTCCAAGGGTTCATCGTCGTCATCTGTGAACTGTCTGCTTTCTATCTCTTCCTTCAGTTCTTCAGCGTTTTCATTCGGGACTGCGTAGAAGTATGGCTGCAGTTGTCTGTCCTCTATGAGGATATTCTCTCCTGCTGCTGTTTTTCCGAAAGCCCTTATCAGGACTTCACCGTTGTCTATACGGTAGTCAGCATCGATTACAGTTACGTCAGTTTCCACAGGATTATTTTTCCGGGCCGAGAGTTAAGTAAATGGATTCCTGTGTCAAAGACTTAAGTTGTCAGGCCTTCAAAGACAGTTTATGAGGACACTTCTGATAACTGATATTCACGGAGATACAGACAAGCTGGAAAAAATAATTGAAAAAGAGGATTTTGAGGCCATCCTGTGCGCCGGAGATCTTTCAGATGCCAGAGAGTTCGATGACTACGAGGGAAAGCTGGATGAAGTGCTTGACCTTTTCGATAAGAAAGACAAGCTCGTTAAAGCCGTCCCCGGGAATATGGATCCTGAAGAGGCCTGTGTGAAGGCCTTGAGGGAGCGAAGAATCAATTTACACAGGAAGATCGGATCTTTCGATGGCTTTGAGGCTGTTGGCCACGGAGGAGGAATCACTCCTTTCGGCACTCCTTTCGAGCCGTCAGGAGAGGAAATCAAGAACGCTGTGGAGACTTTGAGCGAGCGGATGAAGGCAGATACACGTCTGGCTGTTATCCATCAGCCTCCGGCGAACAGTGAACTGGATATCGCAGATGGCGAGCATGTGGGCAGTCCGGAAGTAAGAGAGTTACTTGAAGACTCCGAGTTCGATCTCGTTCTGACAGGCCATATCCATGAATCCCGAGGCAGAGATAAGTTCAACGGGACTGTGGCAGTAAATCCAGGGCCTGTACTGGAGGGCTACTATGCTGTTGCAGAGATAGGTGATGGCATCGCAGTTGAAATGAAGCAACTGTGACTTTTTCACAATATCTACAGGCCTTTCCGGAGAATGCCAGAGTTTATACAGTGGTAGAATGGAGAGGCCTTTTCCCAGTGTTTTCTTTTTCATTTGTAAGAGTTGTCTACAGGACGATAACTGTTTAACGTGTGCTGCACGCCACATATTTTTATATAGGAGTAGAACGTAAATTATCAGTACAAGCCTTAAAGGAGGTGACACTATACAATGGCAGAACTACCACTAGCACCTGTAAAGAGAATTATCAAGCAGGCCGGCGCTTCAAGAGTTTCAGAGGACGCAGTAGAAGAACTAAGAGATGAACTAGAAGCACACGCAGAGGATCGTGCAAGAGAAGCAAAGCAGTACGCTGAGCACGCCGGCAGAAAGACAGTACAGGCAGCAGACGTTAAGACTTCAAGATAAAGTTTTTTCTTGAAGAGGCCTGTACGTTTCATACTTCCTTTTTTTATTTCTCACCGATCAGATTGTTCTACAGTGAAACTGGAAAACTCATTTATCCTGTTCCCTGGCATTGGCCAGAAGACCGAGAAAAAACTCTGGAAAGACAATATACGGCACTGGGACCATCTTGAAGACTCTTCTAAGCACAATAAAGTTCAGGAACACATGGAGAAGGCCCGCAAAAATTTGAAAGTGAATAACTCAATTTACTTCGACGACAAACTCCCAAACAAAAGCCTGTGGAGAGCCTACAAAAATTTTGAGAAAGATGTCACGTTCTTCGATATCGAGACAACAGGCCTGAAGCCGGAAAGGAACAAGACCACGACAGTAAGTTTCTACCGTAACGGCGAATCAAAGACATTAATCAGAGGCCAGAATCTGACTCGTGAAAAACTTGAAAACGAGATTTTCGAGTCATCTATGCTTGTCTCATTTAACGGGAAGCGTTTCGATGCTCCTTTCCTGGAGAAAAACTTTGACTTGAATATCGAGACGCCGCACATCGATTTGATGTATCCGTGTAAACGACTTGGATACAGTGGAGGCCTGAAGAAGATCGAGAAAGACTTGAAGATTCAGCGAGAACTGGAGGATATCGATGGAAGGGAGGCGATCAAGCTGTGGAAGAAGTACGAGAACAACGGTGACGAAGAGGCCTTGAACAAGCTTGTCAGGTACAATCAGTACGACGCCGAGAATCTTCAGGACTTGCTTGAGATCGTCCGTGAAAAATTGATCGAGAAAGTGGCTGACAGGCCTGAAAGATTCGAGTAGAGGCCTGCAAAGGTTTTCCGGATACTTTTTCCTTTTCCGCTGTGCATGTTTGGAGGGAAAACTTAAAAGGGTCGACTTCTAATTAGAGGTTGAAGAAAATGGCCTTGGTTAATACTATTTCACCCGCTGGAAACATGTGGATGGATCTGGTGAGGTGCACCCATACCGAAAACAAGGCCAAGGCTTTCTCCATTATTAATTATCTGGCAGAGTAAAGTGGGATGAAGTCTTGGCCGACATTGACTGGCCAAGTACCGACCGCGAATACTCAAAAAACCAAATTCTTGACAGCCTCTCGTTCTACCTCTATGGAACATGGAATGAGGGCTTGGGCAGTGTGCTGCTTGCAAGGTGGTGCACTGTCCTTGGCACCTATCTAGTCTATCTGTAAAAGATACGATACGTACAACGATCAGAGGTGCAATACACACAATGGATGCGAACACACGCCACTTCGAAACCGAGCTTCAGGCTCAGCACGAAGAGACCACTCGACAGACTACCGATGTCTCACCTGAAGCAAACGTTGTCCCGGCAACAGCACTTTAAACCAGAAAAACAAGAATAAAGAAGATTACAGGCCTCCAGAATCAGTCCTGACTCTGGTATGCCGCCGACTCGAAGGCAGCCCAGCCGTTGGCCATAGAATCAAGCATCGAGGTGAAAGACTTCGCTGGCTTGATGACTTTTCTGCGGCCCTGAGAGCCTTCTCTCGAATCACGGTACTCCAGATACTCGTACTGAATTGCCCCTAAACGCCGGAGCTTAGGCAGAATATTGTTTTTCAGATTGGAGAGGCCTTTCTCGTGTCCCCATTCATCGAAGTTATTCAGTTTCTCGGAATCGATTTCTCCCTCAGTTTTCAGCTCACGCAGGAAAATTTTCGCGTACTTGTTCCTCTTAGGCGACTGCTCGTGAGGGAAGAAAAGATCAACAATCTTCTCCCAGTTCCAGGCCCTGTCACTCAGCCTGTACTTCTGACGATCCTCAGGTATCGCTATAGAGTTTTTAGTAACAATTGTGGAGGACTTGCGGGCCTCCTCATCGACAAACGGATGATCATCTCCCATAAAAACAGATTAAAACAAAGAAGGTATAATAAAATTTGCTTCAGGAAAAAATGCTTGCTATAGAGCTTAAAACCGACGAAACTCCTGAAAAAGCGTATCCTACAAAAATCCATCCCAGTACAAAAATCATAAACGCCATGTAGTTTCCTCCTGCTCCTGTAGAAGCTATAGACATGAAAGGAGTTGTAAGAGAAATATCCATAGGTACAATTGAGGCCTCCCTTCTTTTAAACACGTATAGTTTTACCTCAAAGTACTCAAGTAATTTAGAGGCCTGAAAAAGTTACAGACTCTGTTGATCCCGGGAATGAGGCCTCTGTGAAGTATTTCAAATTTTTCTTCCCATCTTCAGGTATGAGCTATGAAGATCTCTCACGCGAAGAACTTGTAGAGGCCCTGAACGAGATGGAGAAAAAATTTGACGAGGAGAGATGTGAGAGGGAAAAATTCGAGGAACTGGCCAAAAAGACAAAGGCCGACTTCGAGAACTACAGGAAGAAACAGGACGAAAGAAAGGAAAGATGGCAGAAAGAGGCCAAACAAGAATTGGCGGAAGATCTGATCGAGGTCATGGACAATCTTGAAAGAGCTTTGATGGCGGCAGACGAGGAGACAGCTGTCGTCCAGGGCGTGGAGATGGTGAACGAACAATTGTACAGCAAACTGAACAGTGAAGGCCTAGAGGTCATCGAGACAGGGGAAAAATTCGATCCAGAAGTCCATAAAGCCGTTGATACCAGAGAGCACGAGGAACACGAGCCGAAGACGATACTTGAACAGAAGAGGAAAGGCTACCGTTTCGATGGAAAAGTTCTGAGGGCTGCAGAAGTAGTTGTATCCGAGAGGCCTAGAGAATCCGAAGATGAATCCTGAGTATATACATTCCAGACTGGAGGAGAAAGCAGAGGCCTTTGAAGGAGAGGAACTCAGAAGCCAGGTTGAGTCAGTTCTTGATGAGGAAGATGTGAGCTACAGAAGAACCAGCGTTGGAGGCCTTGAACAGCCGAGACACAAAGAATATCTTTACGAGCTAGGCGGTGATGAAGAAAGTTTTGAGCTACAGCTGATAACTTATGACGGCCGTCCTGGTAGAGACGATGGCTCAGTTGAAATAAGGGGAAAGTAGAGTGCAGGAAATTTGATTTTTTAACTCGGATGAGTAACTTGATGTTGTGAGGAAGAGAGCTGAGAACGATCCTCTGGAGATCGATCCTGGATGGGAGGATCTTCTGGAGGGCCTGGAGAGCAGAAATTCTTTGACGTGTGCCCAGTTGATAGTCTACGGAGTTGATACGAATTATCCTCTCGGGCCTGGTACTATCGTCAGGAAGGCCTTCAAGTCGGATGGGAAGCTTCCTGTGGAACACAGTCTGGAAAAGATCTTCGAGGAGATGAGTTCAGAGTTCGGAAACAAAGTCACTCAGCGTGTGGAAAAAATACTTGAGAAAAATCTTGATCTGAACTCGCTGAAAGTCCTGAAGTTTGACATGGAAGTCCTGAACGAGCTGCGTTACGGAACTGTAGACGGCGTATCGGGGAAATGGAAGCGGATGACTTCCGGAGGCACCTGGACGATATACACAGATCGTCAGGACTCGAAAGTTCTGAAGGCCTCTCATACTGCAGAAAATTCCTGGGAGACTGCTATACTTGCTTTGACTCATGAAGAAGTTGCTGAGAGGATCGAGCAGCTTCCTGAAAAGTATAGACTGGGAGCTCCGAAAAATCGCAGCGTGGCAGTCGCTGAAGTCGATGGGGAAAAATTCGCCGTAACAACTATGGAATACGAGAAAAACTACGTTGAGCCCGGAAGTAACAGGGAAGGGCTCGAAGAGGCCTGTAAAGTTCTGAAGCGGATGTTTGAATCCGGAGAGCTTCCGGCACACGAGTTTGATTACGATAGAGAAGGCCTGAAAAGGAGGAATATGGCATATAGAGATGGAAAGTTTATCGCACTGGATCTGTGCGATAAATCTGTTCTCGGTAATGAAGAGTTCCTGCGTGAAAACGGCATCATAGAAAAAGCACAGGAACTCGGATTCTCGAATGGCAGCGGTTTCCTAGGAGGCCTCTTCGGAAAGTTTCGATAGTTTCTGAAGTTAGTTTCACATTGCTTTAAAATTTTTATTCACGTAAACAAAAACATAATCTAGGTGTAACTGAAAAATGAGCAAGATCATCGGAATCGACTTGGGAACAACAAGAAGCGCAATGGCAACCATCGAAGATGGAGAACCAAAAATAATCGAAAACAAGGAAGGAGAACGTGTAACCCCTTCCGTAGTAGGTTTTGACGACGGTGAAAGGCTTGTCGGAAAGCCTGCGAAAAACCAGCTACTTACAAACGAGGAAAACACTGTAAAGTCGATAAAGAGACACATGGGAGAGGACTACGAAGTCAATCTTGACGGAGAGGATTACACTCCACAGGAAATTTCTTCCATGATTCTGCAGAAGCTGAAAAACGATGCTGAAGACAAGCTTGGAGATGATGTTGAGAAAGCTGTGATTACTGTTCCAGCGCATTTCGATGATACTCAGAGACAGGCCACAAAAGATGCTGCGGAGATCGCAGGACTTGAAGCTGAAAGAATTCTGAACGAGCCGACTGCAGCAGCTCTTGCATACGGATTAGATGATGACAGTGAGAAAACTGTACTTGTATACGACTTCGGAGGAGGAACCTTCGACGTCACCGTCCTCGAGATGGGAGACGGGATCTATGAAGTCCAGAGTACAGAAGGAGACAACGATCTCGGAGGAGACGATTTTGACGAGAAGATTGTAGAGTACCTTCTCGAAGAGTTCGAGGACGAAAACGGAGTCGACCTCCGTGAAAGCGACGAAGCCATGCAGCGTATCCGTGAGAACGCTGAGGAGGCGAAGAAAGAGCTTTCATCGAGAGAATCCACCAAGATCAACATCCCATTTATCTACCAGGAGAACGGCGAGACATACAACCTGGATCAGGAGTTAACCAGATCCAAGTTTGAGGATCTTGTAGAAGAGTTGATCCAGAGGACGACCGATCCGACAAAGAAGGCTATGAACGACGCCGGTGTCGACTCCGGAGACCTTGATGAAGTCATCCTTGTAGGAGGTACGACACGAGTCCCTGCTGTCAGAGAACATGTGCAAGCTATCACAGGACTCCAGCCGGATAAAAGTGTAAGTCCGGATGAAGCAGTTGCCCTGGGCGCATCAATCCAGGCAGGAAGCATGGAAGGTGAAATGGATGATATCCTGCTACTTGACGTAGCACCTCTCAGCCTGGGAGTAGAAGTCAAGGGAGGCCTCACAGAGACCCTAATTGAAGAAAACACGACAATCCCTGCAGAGGAATCGAAAACTTTCACTACAGCCCAGGACAACCAGTCTGTTGTGACTGTACATGTAGTCCAGGGAGAACGTGAGATGGCATCAGATAACAAGTCTCTGGGACAGTTCAATCTTGAAGGCCTGCCTCCAGCACCTGCCGGACAGCCACAGATCGAAGTAACTTTCGAGATCGATTCCGATGGAATCCTACAGGTATCCGCAGAGGAAAAACAGTCTGGGGAAGAGGCCTCTATCACTATCGAGGACCAGGCACGTCTCGACGACGAAGAAATCGAAGAGATGAAGGAAGAAGCAGAGAAACACGCCGAGGAAGACAAGAAACGTAGAGAGTTTGTCGAGGCGAAGAACAAGGCCGATCAGATCATCTCTCAGGGCCGCGATCAGCTTGAAGAACACGGCGACAAGGTCGATGAAAGTCTTGTTGAAGGGATCGAGATGCAGCTGGATGAGCTGGAAGATTTCCGTAAAGATGTAGAGATGGAGGATAAGGAAGAGCTTGAAGAGAAAGTTGCTGAAGTTGAGGAAAAGCTTCAGGAGATAGGTCAGGAAATCTACGGCGACCAGGAAGGCCCGGGAGGAATGGGTGGTATGGGTGCCGAAGGATTCGATCCATCCAACATGAGCGAGGAAGACCTGAAACAGGCCGCACAGAACATGAACATGGGAGGCGGAAACTCAGGCGACGACGTTGTCGATGCAGACTTCGAGGAAGTCGACACAGACAAAGACGAGGAGAAAGAGGAGTAATGATCCTCTCCTCCCCTCAAAATTCCGAAAGCCGTCGAAGTGCGGCTTCATATGATGAAACTCTCTAGGTGAGTTTCTGTGCGAAAATCTAAGATTTTCAGCACTCTCAGAAAACACACAGGTGTTTTCTAATGAGTAAAGAATACTACGAACTTCTGGGAGTCAGTGAAGATGCAAGCCAAGACGAAATCAAGAAGGCCTACAGGAAGAAGGCGAAGAAGTACCATCCGGATTCTAACAAGGATACTGCCGATGAGGAGAAGTTCAAGAAGATAAACAAGGCCTATGATGTTCTCTCCGATGAGGATAAACGGAAGAAATACGATAGATTTGGAAAACAGGGCGTACAAGGAAGTTCATCCAGAGGCCAGAGACGTGCCGCCAACAATTTCCAGGACATTTTCGAGCAGATCTTTGGCGGAGGCGGAAGAAGAGGAAGAAGTAGAGAGGCCCAGGGAGAAAATTTGAAGGTTCAGACGACTGTTAGTCTTGAAGAGGCCTATAATGGCGTTGAGAAAACTTTCAAGGTGTCCAGAAAATCTGAATGTGAGGCCTGTAGCGGAAGCGGTGCGGAGAATGGTAATACTTCTACTTGTTCTAACTGCAATGGTAGAGGGAAAGTTGAACAGGTCCAGAGGACGCCTCTTGGCAGAGCACGGCAGGTCGTGGAGTGTCCGGAATGCAGCGGTACAGGAGATATTCCAGAAGAGGCCTGTACTGAGTGCAGTGGTTCAGGGATTACTGAGAAAGAGGAGACTATCACTGTAGATATTCCAGAAGGTGTGAAAGATGGTCAGCGGCTTAGAGTCCGTGGAAAAGGCCATACTGCACGGAACGGTAATTCAGGTGATCTATATGTTTTTGTGAGTGTAGAGCCTCACGATTCTCTGGAGCGGCGTGACTCCGATCTCTACACTACTGTGAAGATTGGTGTTGGGGATGCTGCTCTTGGTACAAAAATTACTGTACCTCATCCGGACTCTGAGATTGAGGTAGATGTGCCTTCCGGTACGCAGCCGGGCCAGGTGATGCGTGTCTCCGGCAAGGGTATGCCGAGCGGCTGGGGTTCAGGAGATCTGTATGTTAAAGTGGATGTTGATATCCCTAGTGATCTTAGTGTGGAGCAGAGAGAAGTTATGGAGCAGCTCAGGGAGACTGAGAGTAGTGAGAAGAACTTCTTTGAAACAGTTAAGGACTTCATATCCTGACTTAATTTTTTATTCCAGATTGCTCAACCGGTTTATGTGAAGAAACATCTCCTGACCTTGCTCCTCTTAGTAGGTTTGACAGGTTCTGCCGCAGGATTGGGAAAGGTAGACTGTGGAAACGGCGATTCCAGCATAAGTTTCAGCAACATCCCTGACAATATACTTGTTGATGAGTACGGAGGAGACCTCAACACAGGCGAAGACATCTACATCAAGCCATTCGACATCAACAATAGACACACCAACGTATACATCGATATACATCTTTTGAAGGATAAACATGATGTTTGTACAAGCGAAGAAGTTCCTTTCTGGGGCAATGACAAGGAAAACGGTGTCGTTGACCCTCATAAATTCTATGAGATAGACAGGAATGATCTCTGGCCTTCTTCAGCATATATAGAGGATTACCAGGGAGAGCCTTGGAAGTCAGATAAAGGTGAGGCTCCTGTTCCGGGAACATACAAGGTAGTCGCCAAGTACACAAAAAATCCTTCTCCGATAGACACTATAGACAAGTGGAAGACAGCTTACCTCGGGAAAGTTGAAGTTAAAAGCGAAGGCGCCAGTGAAGTTGAGACAGGATATCATTACTGCGGGCGGGGCAATCCAAGAGACTATGATGAAGTGCAGATATTTGATGAACAGAGGCCTCTGTTGACAGATCTTGATGGAAATCAGCTGAATGTTGGAGACTACGTAAGAGTAAACGGATACAAGATTCAGGGAGCTATGGGGAAGACCTACATGTCTCTACTACCTATAGATAACCACCCATGTGACTTCGGAGGCTTCGAACTGATAGATTATTACATAGACGGCCAGGGAGGCACCGTTGACTGGACCGAGGGCTGGGAGGCAGACGTAGATTCCGACACAAAGGCCTCCCAGGCAGGAGAATTCCGTGTAGTATTACGTTACAGTGCAGGAAACGTCGATCCTGGCGAAGTCCTTGGTACATGGAAGACGTGGTACCTGGGAGATGTAGAGGTGAAGCCGGACAACGAACCACCTAAAGCTGATTTTGAGACCAACAAGGAATACGCCGGCGTTAACGTACCCATTACTTTTGACTCAAAACCATCAAGCGACGATAAAGGCATTGAAAAATACAGATGGGATCTTGATGGAGATGGCAGCTACGATGAAGGAAACAGGGAAAAAATTGAGACAGAATTCCAGACTGCCGGAGTCAAGACAGTAGGCCTGAAAGTCACAGACACCAATGGAGCTACAGACACTGTTAAGAAAAATATAGAGATATTTGAACTTCCTGAAGGAGAAGTGCAGGCCTCTGAAGAAATCATATCTCTTGGAAATGAAGTTAACTTCCAGTACAATGTTGGAGAAGGACAGTACAATCTGAATGTAAAAATTGGCGGAGAAACTGTAAAGAACAAATACATAGAGACATCTGGAGAAGAGAGCGGATATATCTCATATCTTCCGGAAGAATCAGGAAGTATCGAGGCAGAATTAGTGGTAAAACCAGAATGGTGGAATCTCCTCGAAAGCGAAGAAACTATCGACACAGCATCGACAAGTATTGAAGAGGCCTTTAACGAAGTTTCGATAAATACAGAGCAGGGAAATGGCTACTACAGCTTCCAAACTGATGCGGACTCCAGAAACACGATTACAAGCATACAATGGGACTTGAATAACGATGGAAGTTACGAAAAAGAGGGCAGAAGCATCCAGAATAGTTTCCTGACTCCTGGAAGCAAAGAGATAAGGCTGAAAGTTACAGATAATCTTGGAAACACAAAAACAGTGTCTGAAAATATAGAAATACGTGAAAACGGCGTACTATCAATCATAGAGAGATGTAGCATTGATAAGGACGACGAAAAAGTTGAACTGGAGGCCGATATAGCAGATTCCAGTGATATAGAGGCCTCAGTGAATATTTCCTGGCTTATTGACGATGAACAGGCCTCAAGGAAACTCAGCGAACTTGGCAAGTATCTAGAGGGGTCTACCAGTGTAGAAGATCTTGAGGCAGGTGATCACGAAGTTAGCGCAGTTGCAGAGCTGGATGGTCGTATCCTGGATACTCAAAGTTGTGGAGTATTCAATATAGAGCCTCTTCCTGAGGTAAATCCTTCTATAGAGCTTTATCCCTCTGATCCTGAAGTTCAGGAAACTGTAGATTTTGTGGCAACGCCCGATACAGAGTTTAGCTATGAATGGGATCTTAACGGAGATGGAGAGTATGGTAGAAATGGTAGAGAGGTAATAGAGCAGTACGAGGTTCCTGGAGAAAAATCTGTACGTGTCAGAGTTATTACAGAGGGAACTGTTATTGGAGAGGCCTCCAGAAGTTTCACAGTTCAGCAGCCAGAGGTTTCTTCAAGTCTTGATGTTGCGAAAGATGAAGTAGCGCAAGGTGAGATGGTTCAGATAAGTTACAGTGTTGGAGAAGGGATTGTTGAGAACGGATTCAGGATTGTTATTGAGGATCCTTCAGGTGAAAAAATTAGAGATAGTTCAATGAATACTGCAAGCGGCACAGTTTCGTTCACACCAGAAAGTTCCTCGCCTACAGGAGAATACGAGGTAAGACTGGTCGCCGAGGAAGGATTCCTTGATGCGATACTGACCTCGATCTTCGGTCCCGAAGACGTCGAAAGTTTTGAAGTACTTGATGCCTCTGAAGAGTTGGACGTATGGAGATCCTACTGTCAAGATAACGGATTTGAACAAAGTTCTGCCTCCGGAAGAGTCTCCTGTATACAGGATCAAATAGGCCCTAAATGTTTCAGGGAAGATCCTGGAGAAGAATGTATCGAAATAGCCGACAGCGTCTGCAAATACTACAGAGGAACAGAATTTAACGCAGAAGAAGGGAGGTGCAACTGATGGAAAAAACTCTTGTACTTGTCATAGCTTCAGCAGTAATAACTATGACAGCTTTAATCATTATACCAAGCTTTACAGAGACTCTTGAAAATACAGGAGAGACAAAAGACCAGTTACAGAAAAATACTGCATGTGAAGTACAGACAAGAGAGGCTCAAAGATCTGATAACCCCTCAATGGTTGAAGATCGCTGTCTAGATTACATCGACGATGCAGGATTTAAAGCAGAAGCAGAAAGCGCCGAAGTTTCCTGCATACTTTCAGGAAACTGCTGATCATACCAGCACTAACTGTCTCAGATAAGGAATAGCGTACATTACAGCCACTCCTAGCGAAAACATAGCTAGATGCAGGCCTATTCCTTCATCCTCTTTGAAACGTGGAAGAAGATCCGCCCCAGCTATATAGACAAAATTGCCGATTACCAGAGGAAGTAAGAACGTATTTATTCCTGCTACTGCTGTTGAAAGGCCTAGTACCAGTCCAGCACCCATAAACATGAATACACTTATTCCTATGTTGAACAGTACTGCTTTATTTCTGGAAAAACCGCTATGAACAAGTACTCCAAAGTCTCCGGCCTCTTTTGGAACTTTGTGAGCTATAACTGCGATTGTTGCTGCAAGGCCTGCCGGAACTCCTGCCAGGAAGCTAGATGCAACAAGTATACCATCCAGAATGTTATGAACTGCGTCTCCAGCCACCAGTACGTATGAAAAGGCCTCTATGTGGTGATCTTGATTGTGGCAGTGCCAGTGGACAGCTCTTTCAAGTATTAGAGATCCTGCCATCCCCAGTAGTACGATGAGGCCTGTCTGTCTGGTGTATCCGATATTGTTGGCAAGTTTGAACACCAGGTGTATGAATACGCCCCCAAATATTGTTCCTGCGGATAGGGAGATAAGATAAGGTGTTAATTTGTGCATTCTTTCTTCGCTGAGGCCTAGAAACAGTGCTCCGAGGCCGGAAAGCACAGATGTGAGGATCAAGCTGCCCAAAAGTAGTCCGGATTCCATAACTAACAAGTTTTTATTAAGTTTTTAAACTATGCTATTAATCTGTAGTTATGGAAATAATAAGTCTTTCAGTAGATGACGAGACCCTGAAAAAAATAGAGGAAATACAGAGTTCATCTAATTTTAATGGACGTAGTGAGCTTTTCCGGAAGGCTATAGAGGGCCTGCATCAGGAGATGAATGAACGGAAGAAACTGGAAGGAAATCTTAACGCCGTTATAATAACACGGCACCCGCACAAAAACGAGAACAACATCTCCGAGATATCCCACAGCTTTGACAACATAATCACGACCCAGTTACACAGCAAGCTTGACAACGACAAATGTCTCGAGGTCTTCCATACGGACGGATCTGCCGAGGAAGTTATAGAGTTCTACAACGCTCTTGAAGGAAGCAAGCACACCGAGTCAGTGAACATACTTCCACAGAACTAATAATCTTCTCGCCAAAAAGTTGCACAGATGGACCACGACAGGATAAAAGAGTCAATAAACATCAGAAACTTACTTATCCTCGCAACTCTAGCCGCAGGCCTCTACGGAATCACAGTATTCACAGTAGGCCAGCTTGACATACTTTTTGATCCAGAGAAACTGGCACAGATACTTGGGCCTCTAGGCCCTCCGGGAATAATAGCAGGCCAGATAGCGCAGGTGCTTCTTGCACCTATCCCTCCAGTCACAGCTGTTGTAAGCGGCCTGCTGTATGGGCCATGGCTTGGAGCATTTTACAGCATCATAGGAGCCTCTACAGGAAGTGTAATAGCTGTTTTTCTTTCAAGGAAGTACGGGAGGCCTGTTGTAGAAAAGTTCGTCAGCGATCAGGCGATGGAAAAGTTCGATGAATATACCCAGAAAACTGGATACCTGCCGTTTATTATCCTTTTTGTACTTCCAGGGTTTCCTGATGACGCTCTGTGCTTCATAGCAGGACTTACGAATCTTGACTGGAAAATACTTGCCTTTATAGGATCTGTAGGCCGGCTCCCCGGAATCCTTATGCTTACTACTACAGGCCACTCCGTAGCAGAGGCCAATCTGGTTCTTTTCGCAGTAGTATCTTCTGCTGTAGTATCTATAAGCTTATTCTCTGTCAGGTATAGAAGAGAGATAGAATCCTGGATTGATGGAAGGATCGGCTGGACAGGATAAACTTGTAAAGAAACAGTGGGAAAAATAATGCATGAAGCTTGCTCACACGATGCTCAGAGTCTCAGATCCTGAAAAAGTGATAGATTTCTACAAAGAGGCCTTTGAAATGGAGCTGAAAAGGGAAAAGGAGATGGAAACATTCACACTGTATTTCCTCGGACATCCCGGACAGACAGCGGAGATAGAACTGACATACAACCATGGAGAAGACGATAGATACGAGAAAGGAGCAGGATTTGGACACATAGCTATTCATACGCCAGAAGACATGAGTCTTGAAGAGGCCTATGAAAAAGCTGTAGAAGCCGGAGGAGAGGATTATCGTCCGCCGGAAGAATGTCCGGGAGACTATGCTTTCGTGAAGGATCCTGAAGGATACGAAGTTGAGATCCTGGCAAGATCAGATTAAGCACTGGAAAGCGGTGGAGAATACGGTTTCCACCCAACATACTTCAAATAGGAGAACAGAATAATTACGTGGGCAAGAGAATGAAGAACAAGAAACTCGGAGCTTTTCTGATAGGCCTGTTTGTCACATCCCTAATGGTGTTCACAGGCACAAGCGCAAGCCTTCAGGCCTCAGATATCTGCGACGCCGAGTCCGGAGACACATGCACCATCTCAAGTTCTTATGCTCTGAACGGAGATACTCTGAATTATTCAGGAACAGTGAACTTTGAGTCAGGTGCCAGCTTGACAGGTGGAGGAGATATCTACGCCGATGAATTTACAGGCCTTAACAATCTGGATCTGGAAAACGGTGACACCGGAAATTTTTACCTATGTGAAAGGACGGGCGGTGTCACATGCAGGCCCGAATCAGATTCAGGCGTCTCACTGGACACAAGTTACGAACTTGACTCAAGTAGATTCCTTTTCAGACAGATCAACGACAACTGGAGTTCTGGATACGTGAACTGGACGGATGATTTATCCCGTACTTCTGATCTCAACAGCAGCTTCAGCGACATGGAAGTAAATTATACTGTTTCCGGACTGACAGAGAATCTTGATTTCAAAATTTTCCAGGAAGGATCCCAGCTTACAACTCAGGACTCTGGAATAAATTTCTCACATATAATAAATAGAAGTTTCACTGATGGGACAAGTAGTGGACTGACTACCGGAAACAGTCTGCGTCTAAAGGCTTCTTCTACTAGTGTGGCAGATATTGCGAGTAATCATAACGGGGACGAAACCAGTAGCCCAAATAATTACCCTTTCCGAAACAGATTCTCCCCAACAAACACCGCTTACATCAATGGAGTTTGGTTGGCATCCGGGTACGAGACTGATATGAGTTACAATATTACAAATATTGACACAGGTAGAAAAGTCGTATCTGGAACGCACTTCCATAGTGGTGGTTTCCCAACTACAGATCAGATAAGCTATGACTTCCAGTTGTCCGAGTTTGAGACAGTGAAACTTAACTCCAGTGACACATACGAGGTTGCATGGAGTGCTGATGATAGTCAGGGCTACTATGGAGGCAGCATACCATATACAGATTCAGGTATAGAATGGACATATTCTAATAGAGAAGCACAAGACGGGAACGCATGGAACGTAGGAGTAAATATTATAGATGGTTATCAAAGTTCAGGAGCTTACACTTCTCAGCCTCTAGATGCTGGCGAAAAGATAGACTGGAATAGTTCCTATGTAGATATCTCTGAACCTGAATCAACCAGTATAAACACCTCATTTGCAGAAAATACGAGCAATAGCGGCACCTGGACATACTATGATTCAATAAAAAATGTGCCAGACTCACGCTACATAAAATACAAAATAGAGATGAGTACAGAGGATAGTTCGATAACACCAGTAGTAGATTCTATCGATATATCCTTTAATCCTAACGGTCAGGATGGGGTTATTGAAGTTTCCCAGAACATAACTGGAGAGAACAAATTCGAAGTACTGGAGACTACTCCCCCATCATATACTTCTCAGACACAGGGGAAAAATATTGTAGGAGCGCAAAACTACAATACTCTATCCTCTACGATTCAGGATTCAGGATCAGGCCTCAGGAAGGCAGTTCTTGCCACGAATGAAACCGGCTCTATGGAGAACAAGACGTCTTACACACAGAATTTTAACGGAGAGTTTTCGGAACAGACCGCAAGCTTTGACTGGAAAAACAGTTCTTTCCAGGGAGATTTCGCAGAGATTGAATGGCAGATCTGGTTCAGTGATATCGCAGGGAACTGGCAGAAAACCAGTGTGAAACAGTTTAAGGTAGATGGTATACCGCCGGAGATCTCAAATCTTGACTATCAGAATACTGTGGACGTGGATGAGGGATCCACCCAGATAACTTTTGATGTCACCGAATCTGAGACAGATCTGAACTCAGTCATCATAAGAGAAAATTCTACAGGAGGCCTTGAAAATACAACATTGACTAGTCCTTACAGCTATACTCTCTCGACGAATACTCCTTCGGAAGTAGATTTCACTGTATTCGCTGAGGATACAAAGGAAAACGTTGAACAGTCTTCAGGCACTGTAAGCTTCCAGAACATCAGTATAACCAAGTCATTGAACGCATCTGTAGTTAATTCCAGTGAGGCCTTTGAGATATCAGGATCTGCAGTGTTGAGGCCTTACGGGACGGCTTTAACTTCTGATCTGGATTTATGGGCAGATATCGAGGGATGGACGAATCTTGGATCTATATCGCCTGTTGATGGAGCTTTTTCAAGAGTTGAAACTATCAAAAAACCAGGAACGCATGAAATAAAATTAAATACAACACAGAACGGAATATACGGAGTTAGTGAAGGATCTATAGATGTTCTTCTGGATATAAACACTGTTTCAACAGTTTTTGACTCTACAGGAAACTCTCATGTGGATATCGATACTTCAAACAAGAATCTGAATCTTTCAGCGAATATTTCAAGGCCTGTAGATGGCAGCGTTCAGACAGTGATAGCAAATGTTTCGATGCCTGATGGAACATACAGAGAATTTGAACTCGGGACGAACGAGGGACATACATGGTACAGAGAAATCGATACAGATCAGGAGTTTGGAAGTCTGCAGGGCGAGTACAGTGTAACTTTCAGTGCTGAGACGACTGAAGGCCTTGGAAGTAATCTCCCTGCGAAAAGTTTCTATATTGAAAATATTACTGTTGATTCAGAGCTCAGTGACAGCGTTGTCAGTATCGGGGAGGATTCTGAGATATCTGGAAATGTTATTTTGAGGCCTTACGGCGAAAGACTCGATGGTGGATCTGTAGAGGCCTCTAAAGGTTCTTTCTCCAGCGATTTCCCTGTGAACGGTACAGGGTACTACTCTGGTAGCGTGTTCTTTGATGAGCCAGGTAACAAGACTGTTAATCTACAGTACGTGGATGAGAATGGTATTAAAGGCGTTAATTCTACGGAGATATCTGTTCTTAATCTTTCTGCCAGAATTACTGATGTCAGCACTGATAACGGCAATCTAAAGGTTTTCAGAGATTCTGATTCCGAGCCCGATGTAAGTTTCACAGATAACGTATCAGCTGACACGGAAAATCCTATGCCTGTTAGAGAAGTTGATCTAATCTATGATAGGCCTGAAGGCTGGCAGGGAACTTACAGTAGCTCTGTTGGGAATCTTTCCCCAGGAGAGTATGGCTCTGTGAATCCTGTTTTTGATATCGAGGCCGGTGCAGAGCTTGGCGTTAAGAATATCAGTATTTCGACTTCAACACAGGAAGACATCCAGGACACCGATAATGTCTCTGTAGAGGTCTGGACCCGTTCGGAGTCAGAGTATGTCAATCTTGATTATAATTCTTTGAACTCTATCAACAGGAATCTGGAGCTATACAGCATCTATGCAAACGTTACTGACACTGTAAACGGCGAACCGCTTGAAAACATCGATGTGCAGCTGATAAGTCAGGACGAGAGTATAGACCTCACCGAGACCTCTAATTCGACGGGCGGCGTAAACTTCACTCTTGATCTGTCTCAGCTGAGCACCGGAGAGTACGGAGTATCGATGCGTACATTTACCAACGAACAGGAGTTCGTTGAGACATCTGAGACAGTCAGCTCCAACCTTGTTGACATAGCGATCCAGGGAGTGATGCAGAAAGGAACGCAGAACAGTATAGACCCTGTATACAGAAGCAATGACTCAGTACAGCCTACAACAGGGATCTCAGGCATCATAGAAGACAGCACCGGCAACCCTCTTGAAGGCGCCACCGTAACAGGAGAGATAAATGGAGAAGGCCTCGGAGAAAAACAGACTGACAGCAACGGATACTACGGCTTCTCTTACAATCCTCCGGATAATATTCAGCCAGGAAATTATGCTGCAGAACTTGAGGCCTCCAAGACAGACTTCAAAACCTTTAATTTCAACAGGACTGTGGAAGTACGTGGCGCTCTTAACCTGAACAATAATCTGGAGAAAAATGTCCTAGGGAGAGGCCTCTCACACAACGTAGTTGCCAGTGTAACTAACGAGTACGGTGAAAATGTTCCCGGAAATGTTTCATGGTTCCTGAACTCCACAAAGGTGGGATCCGGGAAGAATACGGAGATCGACATACCTGAAAGCTTTGACAGAGGATTCTATACTCTGGAGGCATCTACGGACAGGGATTTCTTCGATGATGACTCAGATTCTGTAGACGTGAACGTGTACGGACAGGCCTCTGTAGAGATGACTCCTGAAGACTTCACAATAAGATCAGGGAACACAGTCACCTTTGAGGCCTCTGTAACGGACGATAACAGTTCACAGAGCATATCTGATTATCCTGTAACTTTTGAAGTGAATGGACAGACATATGAGAGAACTACGAACAATTCAGGGATTGCAACATTTGATTGGACGAGTACAACAGGAGAATACGATGTAGAGGCCTCGATAAATGATAATGCTTCTCTGAACTACAATGCCACTGATTCGAACGACGTGACAGAGGTTTTCGTCGGCGATAAACTTTACCTGGATACTTTCAGGTTTTCTGAAAACGTGATCAATCGGTTCCCTGAGACTCCAGACCAGACCAGAATAAGACTGAATCTTACACGCACCTCCAATACTATAGAAAGAGTGCCTGTAAGCAATGAAGAAGTCTCGTTCACAGTGAACGGATCTGAGACAGTGTCATGTACAACAGGTGAGGATGGAACATGCGGCGGATCACTTTGGTACAATCCTACAGATGCAGTTACTCCAGGGAATCTTACAGTACAGGCCTCTACAGATAGATCGAACTGGATCGACGTCAGTGATTCAAGGAAGCTTGCGGTCAGAGGCCTGATGATTACATCGCTTGAATCGCCGGCTGATGGAACAAATCTTGCGCGTGGAGACTCAGTCCAGCTTGAAGCAGTTACAGATACTTTCAGTGGAGGGATTGTTGAAAGAGATATGACATGGACTCTTGACGGCACAGAGATTGCCAGCGGATACACCACGTCCTGGGACATACCTGTAACACAGGACACCGGCGTTAAAACACTTACAGCTACTGGAGACGGCGAATTCTTCGATTCCAGCAGCGACAGCATCGATATCACTATTCTTGGACAGGCCTCAGTAAATCTCCTGGAGCCGGACAACAGTAGTACTATAGGATACAGTCAGAACAGAAACGTCCGATGTGAAGTTGTAAGCGGACTGGACAGCCGCATACAGGGCTATCCTGTGGAATTTGTCGAGAACAGTTCAGGAGTCATGGAGACGTTCGCACAGTCAGTTACAGAGAACACCGGATCAGGCCTTGTAGCTGAGGCCTCATGGAGTCCTCCAGAAAAGATAACGAGTGTCGAGATGGGCTGTAGGATTGATACCAACGAGACGCTTGGATATCTGAAGGATCAAGGCCTTTCCACAAGAATCTATGAGACAGAAGACGATAGTCCGCCAGAGATAAGCAATCTTCAGGTTCCTGATCGTGTTGATCCCGGAGAAGTCGCTGATATAGAGTTCAATGCTTCGGATGAGATCGGTATCGACAGGATTGATGTTCAGGTACTTGATCCTGTGTTCAACGAGCTTGGAAGCGATGATATAAACATAGTTAATACAACGGGTACGGGCTACCGTGTAGAGGTGCAGACACAGAGTTCTACTCAGGGAACTTATCGTGTGGATCTTGAGATATTTGATCCTTCAGGTAACTCCAAAGAGTTGCGGAGGACTTTCGACGCCCAGCCTGGAGGAAATCTGAATATAGATAACAAAAACATAGATGCAGGAGAGATAACATTCACCGAAGGCCTTACCGAAGAAGTAGGTGTAAGCTTCCAGAAAGAGGAGAACGATGGAGCAAATCTGAAGATAAATGTAAGCTCCAGTGTACTAGATTTCAATACTTCTGAGTATGTCTGTGGCGATATCAATCCTGGAAATTACTGTAACAGAACATTTGAGGTAACTGTTCCTCCAGGCACCAGTCCTACCGGAAGCTCTCCTATCTATGCATCTTTCAGAGCAGTCTGGGATAAAACTGATGGAACAGATGAGACAGCGAGTATTGGAGATTTCACAGAAGTTAACGTCGCAAGGAATCCGCAGTTCAGCGAGGAAACAGGAGAAAAAATAATTACAGGCCTCAGTGACAGCAGTACCGCAATAAATACCAGCGACATAAACAATGCATTCAGAGCAAATTCCTCCGGGAACGTGCCGGTACAGGACTACGAAGTGATCTATCACGAAGAAAATCTGCCGGAAGAATGGCTGACGGTATACAACGGTGAGAGATCATCAATAGATCCCGGCCAGGTTGTAGATACGGATGTAGGAATAAACATCACAGACGGTACAGGTCCCGGAAACTACACAGGCCTCTTCGAGTTCCGCAGCTCAAATTACGGTAATATTACACGTGTTATAGCGATAAATCTGGATGCGAGGCCTGAATTTGAGGCTCCGGAAAAGATTTCAGCGTCGGCAGTTAGAGGTTCTTCGGGAAGTCTTGGAAGCCTGAAGTTGAATTCTACAGGAAACGTTGATCTATCACTGGAGGCGGCTGCTACCAACAATGCAGGAGTTAACAGCACGTGTGCGAAAAATATCGGGCCTGCTACGACACCAGTAACTCTGGAGAAACAGAGCAGTAAAGTCATAGATATCCAGTATAACTTTTCAGACGTTACTCTGAACTCGAATTCCTGTACACCGAAGATAGAGTTCACACCAGAAAAACCGGAGTATGATACAAGCCAGATAACAGAGTTCAGCATAAGTCTGCTTGACTTCACTCTTGATGCCTCTGCAGACGAAGTCTCTGCTATGCCAGGAGATGAAGCAGGCCTGAACTTTACAGCAAATATTGGAGATAGTCCGAGAACAACAAATCTCGATTACACTGTTTTCGTTGGCGGGAAAGAGGCCTCTATAACTGACAGCTCGATTACAGGGGATGGCTTCAGTCTGAATTATACTGTTCCTGATGTTGAGGATGCCAGGAGCCATGATGTCAGGCTGGAGGTCTACGACGAGGAGAACGGAGTTTCCCAGTCCCAGGTTTTCCGGGATTATGTCTCTGTTCCTGATGTGACTCCTCCGGATTTCGGAGAAGTAGATATAGACGGCGTTAATCCTGGAGAGGATCAGGATATCCGTGTTCCTGTAATAGACAACAGTATCGACGGCGTACAGAGCATCTCCATGACTTTGAATGGCGAAAACTTTTCAGAAAGTTACAGTCTCGTGGAGGACGGTCCTGAATGGATCACAACAGTAGAGAATATCTCTGAAGGAATTTATACCGCCAACTTCACGGCCGTAGATCCTTCAGGCCTTGAATCGACAGCCAGTGATCGTTTCAGAGTATCCGAGAGCGCAAGCTTTAACGGAAGCTTCACAAGTTCCGCCGGCGATGTGAACAGTGATGCGACTATTACTCTTAGCGATAGCAGCACCGGCAGGACAGTGTCCAGTAAAGTCGGTGAAGACGGCAGCTACAGCCTGGATATCAAGACAGGTACCTATGACCTCAACGTGGCTTTCGAGGGCCAGAAGATAACAATGAACAATACGTTGATCAACAGTTCGAACATGTCTTTCAGGGCAGAGAAACTTTCAGAGGCCCAGACTTCAGGCCTTACTCCTTCATCGCAGACTTCCAGCAGGATTACAGGTATAGGAGTCGATACCAGCTTGGAGCCGGAGTCAAGTGAGATAACATTCAATTATTCAGGCCTTGATCTTCCTGATGGATACCAGATATCAGAGCTGAAAGTCGCAAGATGTGGAGAGTACGATTACAGTAATCTTCGATGTAACACTGACAGCTTTGAAGTGCTAGATCTTGAGCCTCTTGATGTGAACAAGGCCCGTGAAACGATAACAGTTGATACAGACGGATTCTCCTCATACACACTTTTCGCTCCTTCCGAAGACACAGGACAGGATCAGAACAACAATCAGGAGCAGGATAGCGGCGGGGGAGGCGGAGGCGGCGGAAGCTTCCCTGAAGATGCTCTCAACGATATAAATGACTCTGTTTCAGAGACTAAGGAGAAAGTCGAGAATCTTTCAGGCCGGCTGAACGATACTACCGAGACACCAGGAGCAGAGCTCGGAAGCAGTTCGATAAATGCGGAGTTGAGGCCTGGAGAATCGATGACTGTTTCTCTTTCCGTTGCCAATACGGCAAATGATTCACAGACTTTCATCTTTGATACCAATGATGTTGTCAGAGATTACATTGATGTAACGGATAGTGTAACTCTTGCTCCAGGAGAATCCCGTGATGTAATACTGAATATTTCATCCCCTGCTGATGAACTGGCAGGCAGCTACTCGGGAACCCTGAGTGTTGAAAGCGATGAGATTAATACAGAGATACCTGTAAACGTCCAGATTCTGCCTCCGCAGAACAAATTGCTGGATATGTCTCTTGACCCAGTATTCAGTACAGTGAGGCCTGGAGAGGCCTTGCAGATAGAGACAACTTTCAGTAATCAGGGATACGCCCGGAATGTTGATGTTACTGCTAAGATTGATGTGATTGATCCTGATACGAACGCCAGTATAGCCAGTATTTCGGAGACTGTGGCCGTTGGAACTACATTGAACCGTGTGTTCGAAATCGATATTCCACGGGATACAGAGCTGAAAAGCTATGCGATCAGAGGATCTGCACGTTACACCAATCTTGATGTTGCACGAGTTGCTACAGCAGCTTCTTCGATAGAGATCGATATGCCTTTCTGGAGTCGTACTTTCTTCGGATTCACCTACCAGAATATAGGCCTTGGATTCCTCTTGCTCTTGCTTGTCTCCAGTACAGGCCTCGGACTGTATCATTACAAGAGAAAGAAGGAGCTTCAGAAGAAGCGTTACATGGAGAATATTGATCTTGATACCATACCTACCGGTGGAAACAATCAGGCCTACCTAGGGCAGCTTGCTGAGGTCGGTACCAGGACCTTCCTGAACCTTGATGATCTTACTACGCACGCTCTGATAGCAGGTGCAACCGGTTCAGGGAAGACCGTTACCGGACAGGTAATGGTGGAGGAGGCCTTGGAGAACGGAGCAAATGTTATTGTCCTGGATCCTACGGCTCAGTGGACAGGATATCTGCGTGAGAACCAGGATGAGAACATGTTCGAGCTGTACGACAAGTTCGGTCTCAGCCGTTCCGATGCAAGAGGATTCGATGGAAACATCAGAGCTGTAGAACCGGGGGAAGAGATCGATATCACACCTTACCTGGAGCAGGATGAGGACGGACAGATCATAGTCTTCTCCCTGCACAAGCTTGACTCAAAGAATATCGACGAGTTCGCAAACAAGACTATCCAGCAGATTTTCGATGCCAACCTGCCTGAGAGAAACGGCCTTGAGACAGTAATCGTATACGACGAGGTACACCGACTTCTGGAGAAGTTCGGTGGAAACGGCGAAGGAATCAAACAGCTTGAAAGAGGAGCCAGAGAGTTCCGTAAATGGGGAGTCGGAATGGTCCTATTGAGCCAGGTAATCTCCGACTTCTCCGGAGAGATCCGTGCAAACATCGGTACGACAGTACAGATGCGTACACAGTACGACGACGATCTTGAAAGAATAAAGAACAAGTTCGGCATCGATACAGTCAAATCCATTGCAAAGGCTGAAGTCGGAAGCGGAATGCTTCAGAGCTCGGACTACAACCATGGAAGGCCTTACTTCATCGATTTCAGGCCTCTGCTCCACAGCCCACACAGATTGAGTGACGAGGAGCTGGACAAGTACGAACAGTACAACAAACGTATCGACAGCATCGAGGAGAAAGTCAACGAGCTGGAGGATCAGGGAGAGGAAGTATACGAGTACCGCAGCGAGCTCAAGTTGACGAAGAGAAACTTGAAGAAGGGAAGTTTCTCACTTGTCGATACCTACATCGATGAGCTGGAAGAAAAGCTTGATATGTAAGGAAGAATAACAGTTTTTCTATGGGAGTACTGGGCCTATTTTCAAACAGCAGTAACGAAGAAACAGTTTCTGATGCAGTATCTGAGGCCCAGGATCAGGTAGAGGACCTGGACGACGGAAAAGAGGAATGGGATCCCAACGAGAACGAGCAGGAGGAAGACCTGAAAGGAGACTCCGAACTTGTCGCAGAGCTGCAAAAGGCAAAAGCCCAGATCGAAGGGATCAAACAACAGCAGGAAAGACTTTCTTCCAAAAATGATCACCTTGAGGAAAACATCGGAGGAATCCGTGAAAACATCAAGGAGATACAGAGTCAGGCCCAGGAATCCATCTCGAAGGCGGAAAAGGCCTCGGACATGGTGGAGGAACTGGAGCCCGAAGAAATCGAGAAAAAACTCTCAAAGCAACACTCCGAACACGAAGAGCTTCGAAGCAAGATAGAGGAGGAACGAGAGAAAAGAAGTGAACTAAGAAATCAGATCAGAGAGTTACGTGGAAAGATCGATGAGATCGGCTCGATTGAAAGCCTCAAGGAGATGAAAGACGACGTCGAGTCGAAACTTGAAACAATAAGCAAACTCGAGGACAAGACCGAAGTACAGGAAAACAAAGTAGAGGATATCTTCCAGGAACTCCAGTCAAAGGCCTCAAAGATAGAGAAAATGGAGGACAAACAGGGAGAACTGGATAACAGATTCACAGATGTAAGGAAACGTTTCGATGATCTCCAGATCAAGTATGAAGGCCTTCCCTCGGAGGACGATTTCAACGATACTGTCGAGGAACTGGAAGATGAGATAGACGAGATAAATGAAGTTGTCGCAGCAGTAGAAAATGCATTCGATGAGATCGAAAAGTTACAGGAAAAGTCTATAGTCACAGAAGATGATCTGGATGAAAAGGCAGATCTCAATACTGTCAAAAACATCGAGGAGAATCTTCAGAACGATATAGAAAACTCGAGGCCTGAAGTCTCACACAGTGACATTGAGGACATACAACAGGAGCTGAATCAAGTTCAGAACAGAATCAATCAACTGGAACAGTCAGACACCCAGGATACCCATGGGGAAGTGACCCGGAAAGAGTTCGATAAACTGCGCGAAGACGTAACCTATCTATCAGAAGCAGTTGTCAAACTCACAAAGAACAACAATTAATTTCTACAGCATCTCGCACAAAGAACCATTTTTCTCCACCCAACTACATACTACTCACATAGCTTCTCATGAGCACTCCACAGACACCAGACTGTGCAAAAAAATCGAACACTACATACATCAAGAGAGTTCACAAAAATCAAACATACCTTTCTTTTTAAAATATACCGACACCACTAAACAAGAATAAAAATTACGGCACCCTACGTCATGAGTGTTCAAGTAGAACAAACACCCACAGAAATTAGAGAGGGCTTCTAGAGGACATTTACAGGCATCTCAGATTCAACGAGTCAATAGTTCCTGGAAAAAGAGAAGATAAAGGAAAAACAGGCCTGTGCACAGAGCCTGTATGCTGACAAAATCGAGACACAAAGGCCTTAACAAACCTTCTTTAATGAGAATCGGATCTTCTTGCCTGGAAAGAAACTATCAAAATTATACCTTCTTTATTGTATGGCAGATCTGTCTGGCATACCCTTGCCCAAGCGTCAAGAATATATCAAGAAACACGCACTCCGCAGAAGATAACATACCTTCTTTATTCTAGGTCATGAGTGTTCAGACTATTCGCACACTCATTCAGTAGAGACTTCCGCCATTGGGAACATCTTTCTCCGGAGCCACCAGGACAGGATTCCCGTCCTTTCCAGGAACTCCTACTGTAAGCACTTCTGATTTGAACCCTGCAATACGTACTTCGCCTAAATCCGTTACACAGAGTACCTCCAGGCCTTCTACCTCATCTGTAGTATGATTGTATCCTAGCTGTGCCGCACTCTGGACCTCTCTGTCACCCAGATCTATCCAGAGTTTCATCATTTCAGGCTTGTTCGATTCCTCGAATTTTTCCGCCTTCAGGACCTCTCCGACGACTATATCGTTTTCAAGAGGATTTTCCATAGAAGGCCCTTAACTCTCTTTATTTTTATTTCACAGGTCCCAAACACGCTGTTCGCTGAGAAAGAACACTCACAGACGCACAATTTTACTCAAAAATAACAACAAAAGCTTTTAAATATAACTGTATGTTCAATAAAAATTAACAATCATGGATTTCTGTGCGTGAGTTTCAGCTCATGTAGAGAGGCCTTGAAGACATAAATGTCGAGGCGAAAGCCTGTTTATGGAGTTCAGAGAACGGATCAGGCAGTGCAGGGCGAAAATGAGGGAAAGAGATATCGATCTGCTGATTGTATCTCCAGGCCATGAGATGCTTTATCTTTCAGGCTACAGAGGAGATGTGAGGAGAAAGCCTTCTCTGCTGGTGATACCCCTGGATGATGAGGCCTTTTTCCTGGTTCCTGAGATAAACAGTGAGGATGTGAGGGAAGTATCCGGTATAGAACGAGTTGTTGGATACAGTGAGAGGCCTTATGAGTTGCTGCGTTCGCATGTAAGTGAGGTAGAGTCTGTAGGTGTGAACGATAGTATGCCTGCAGTATTTGAGTATCCTCTGCGTGAGACTTTGGACGCTGAGTTCCATCTTGCAGGAGTTTTGATAGATGAGATGCGTGAGATAAAAGATGAAAAGGAGTTAGAGAATCTTGAGGCCTCAGCGCAGATAGCCGATAGAATAGTTGAGGATATACGTGAGAATAAAGAGGAGTTTACAGGGCGGAAAGAATCCTATCTTGAAAAATTTATACAGGATAAACTGAGGGAGTACGGTTGTGAGGACGAGGCCTTTCCCACGATGGTTGCATCAGGTAAAAACTCCGGCAAACCCCACCATACTCCGGGAGAAAAAGTGATTAAACCGGGTGAGCCATTGATGCTTGATTTTGGAGGAGTGTTCAACGGATACGTCGGAGATCAGACAAGGACTCTGGTACTGGAAGGCCAGCCACAGGAGAAATTCCAGAGAGTACATTCAGTTGTACTTGAGGCCCAGAAAAAGGCAATTGAGAAAGTGAGGCCTGGCGTTAGTATAGGTGAGATCGATTCTGCGGCCAGGGAAGTGCTTGAAAGAGAGGGCCTGGAAAAGTTTTTCCCGCATAAAATAGGGCACGGTGTAGGCCTCGAGATACATGAGGATCCTGTTTTGAGGCCTGAAAGCAGTGAAAAAGTGAGAGAGGGAATGGTATTCAGTATAGAGCCAGGTGTATACATAGAAGGTGAGTTCGGTGTGAGGATTGAAGACGTTGTTGTAGTGGAAAGCGATGGTGCAAGACGTCTGAATACTACTTCACGGGACTGGAGCTAGTTCTCTTCCTGTTTTTCCAGTTCTGTGAGGAGTTCGCTGCATCTTCTTGCGACTTCTGTGCCTTCATCTGTTAACTCAAGGCGTTTCTTCCTGCCGTCTTTATGAGATTCTACGAGGCCGTATTCCTCCAGTCTGTGGATTATCCTTACTGTATGAGAATAAGTAGCGTCGACTTCTCCGGAGATCTTTGAGGGATAGTTCTCGGAGAACTGGTTGTTTAGCTTTACAAGTATCCTTGCCGGTTTCACGTTTACAAAGAATCTCTCCAGATCCTCCCCCATTCTATAGCCCCGTAATAATTTTGTATTCTAGTACTTAAGAAATGCAGTGATGTATAGGTAGGTGCAGTCCTCTAGAGGTCGTTTTGTTTATAAAATTACCCGGGGAACTGGTTGATGTGAACTACAATGGAATTCTCTATTAGCAAGATGAAGGAAATGATCAAGAGTCAGGGCGACAAAAGAGTATCAGAGGACAGTGCAGAAAAGCTAGGGAACGTGCTTGAAACCTTTGCAGGCGATGTCGCTGAAGAAGCAGTAGCAGTTGCAAAGGAGAACGGAAGAAAGACAGTTAGAGCAGAAGACATTAAAGAAGCTCTAAGATAGTTTCATAGGCCTCTCAAAAGGCCTTTCTACATATCTTCTAAATTCTGTATTTTTTAGTCATCAAGGATTTAAGCTTTAGAACTGAAGTGCTTAATATGGGTTTTGACGAAGTTCTGGAAAAGATAACTGAAGAGACAGAGTTGTCTGAAGACGAAGTAAAAGAAGAAGTAGATGAAAAAATGGACGAGTTCGAAGGCCTTGTATCAGAAGAAGGTGCAATCCATCTTGTAGCCAAAGAATACGGTGTTGAAGTTCAGGGAGCTACAGAGAACGATCTTAAAATTGATAACGTAGTTCCAGAGATGCGCAAGGTAAATATCAAGGCCCGTGTACTGAATATAAGCGATTTGAATACTTTTGAACGGGATGACGAGGAAGAAGACGGTCGTGTACAGAATCTTCTTCTTGGAGACGATACAGGAACGATCAGAGTAACTCTCTGGGACGAACAGACAGAGATAGCGGATCAGATAGAAGAAGGAGATCCTATCGAGATCTCAGGTGCATACACTGTAGAAGACGATCAGGGAAGAGCAGAGATCCGTCTTGGAGATTCCTCGACTGTCAAGATGGCGGACGAGGACGATGTTCCGGAAGTAGAGGCACCGGAAGGAGCCACGACGACAAAGGCCTCTATCAGAGAGGTCAGTGGAGAAGGAAACAGTTACAGCGTCAAAGGCCTCCTAGTGGCTATGTACGCAAGCAATCCTTTCTACAGAGTCGATCCTGAGACAGGTGATACAGCCCGTGAAGACGATGACGGAAATCTTGTAACTGATGATGGAAAGGAGGTCGAAGATCCTGATCACAGGCTAGCCATCACAGGAGTTATAGACGATGGCACTGGAGCTGTAAGAGCTGTTTTCTTCGGTGATCAGGCCCGTAAGGTGCTTGATATCGACGAGGAGACTGAAAGAGAGGGCGATCAGGAGGCTGTTGAAGAGGCAGCTGAAGAAGCTCTCGGCAAGGAGATAAGTATTGAAGGACGTACACGTTACAACGACTACTTTGATCAGACAGAGATTACTGTTAACAGCGTTGACGCAGTTGATCCTGAGAACGAAATCGAAGAACTACTTGACTTAATGGAGGCCTAAGAATAACATGACAGACAATGACAACGATGTAGAACTTGAAGACATCAAAGGTGTAGGTGCCAAGACAGCAGAAAAGCTGAGAGAATCAGGTTACGAGGAACTGATGTCAATAGCCACTATGAGCTCGGGGCAACTGGGCGAAGTGGCAGACCTCGGTGATAAAAAGGCACAGGGCATCATCACAGAAGCAAGGAAGGAGCTCGACATCGGATTTGACAGCGCCAAGGACCGCTACGACGACCGCCAGGAGATGAAGAGAATTACAACAGGATGTGACGCATTCGATGATATCCTCGGTGGCGGAGTGGAGACACAGGCCATCACAGAAGTCTATGGAGAGTACGGATCCGCAAAGACACAGCTTGCACACCAGCTTTCATGCAACGTACAGCTTCCGGAAGAGGAAGGAGGCCTCGGGAAAGGCGTAGTATACATCGACACAGAGGACACTTTCATCCCTGACAGGATCGAACAGATGGCAGAAGCTAATGGACAGGACGTCGAAGAAGTTCTTGACAATATTCACGTTGCAAGGGCCTTTAACTCGGATCACCAGATGCTTCTGACGGATCAGGCTCAGGAAATCTGTCAGAACAACGACATCGGATTGATTGTAGTCGATTCACTGACTGCACAGTTCCGTTCTGACTATGTTGGGCGTGGAGAGCTTGCTCCTCGACAGCAGAAGCTGAACAAGCACATGACAACACTGCTGAGACTGGCGAACGCACACAACATCGCAGTGCTTGTAACAAATCAGGTCATGTCCAATCCGGATCAGATGTTTGGAGATCCAACGAAAGCTATCGGAGGCCACATCGTGGCACACAACTCCGCAGTCAGACTCTACCTGAGAAAGTCCAAGAAGGACAAGAGGATCGCACGGCTTGTCGACTCTCCTTACATGCCTGAAGGAGAGGCCGTCTTCAAGGTAGCCGACAGAGGAATCGTACCTGAAGATTTCTAACCACATATCCAATCTTTTCCTTTTTCTATACACGTTACAGAGAAAGCAGATTCAGTTCATGATCGATAACTTCCTCTGCCTCTCGAATATCTTCAACAGATCTGAATTCTTTATCGGCACGAGACATAGTTGAACCTATATAGAAAACTTTTCCATCAGCTCCGAAGTAAACTTCATCCTCAGCATCTCTACCTGTGATAACATGCATTTCAAGACTCGACCTGTGGACCACATCTTCATCTAGATCATACTTTACCTTTAGGCCTCTACTATCAACTTTCTCCTCCACCAAATCCTGGAACTCTCCTACAGGCCCCATGTACTCGATGTATGAAGTCTCATACGTTTCTTCACTAGAATCTTCCTCAAGCGTTCTCTCTGCAATATTCTCAAATTTTTCTCTAGAGGTCTCATTTATCAACTTGTTTTTCCTGCGTGATTCACGGGCCAGCTCGTGCATATTGCCGATACTTGACTCCGAGTAGTCGATAACTTCCTGAACTTTCTCATCTTTGAGGCCTGTATCAGCAGATATCTCCTCAACAGAGCTCCCTCCCTCATAAAAAGCGGAGAAAACAGTATCAGCAGATACCGTGGCAAGAATATCCGAAGTAGTCTCATTTTCGTCCTTCAAAACAAGGTCGTCTCCAAGCCCTCTCTTGATGTGTTTCCACCCCTTGACAGGCCTCAATTCATCCATGGAAAATCATTGTAGATAAAGACTGAAGTAAGATGCGAAAAATCTCCTTGCAATTTTCACCACTTTTCAGTAGAAATATTAAGACTTGTCCCCTTTAACTCTCTATGGCTCCTCCAAGACAGGAAGTTATCGCAGAACTTGAAGGCTTCTCAACAGGATACAGTGAACGTCTGGATACTTCAGCTAATGACATGGCCTCGGGCATAGCAGCAGTAGCAGTGTATCTGGAAGGCGGAGGAAGAAAAAATATTGCAGAGGCCTACAGGATCGGAAGCCTGATAGGACTGAATACACGGATAGTCGATGACATACTGGATGGAGAGGAAGTTGACGCAGTAACCGATAAACAGGCCTTTCTGAACAATTACATCGACAGTATACACGGAAAAGACGTTTCTCCAGAGGAGAATGAATCAGAAAATATCGCCTATGAAGCCGGCAGATTACTTGGAAGAGAACTTGATACCGAGATAGTAAGTGGTTACATGCAGGACTTCGTGGATATCGCAGTCGAAGAGGACAAATCCAGTAAAGAAGGATACAAAAGCTACAGCAGAGGTATAAGCGCCTCAATAGGAGAATTAGTGGGAATGGCACTGACAGATCTTGATGACTTCGAGGCCGATGCAGACATACTCAACTTTGCGTACGACTTCGCATACCTTGGACAGGTAGCAGATGATAAACTGGACGCCGATACAGGCCTTGGAGACGATATAGATGAGTTCTACAGAGAAGCACAGGAAAGAATTTCAAGACATGGAGCCACCGGAAAGTTCATGGAGAAGGCCTCAAAAGTTTATCCACAGCTATACCGAGGCATGAAGGCCCTGAGAAAGTAGTCTACTGTATGCCGAAAACAGCGTTCCTGTACATCTCACCTGCTCTATTATTAAACTCTTCTGCATCTACCTGTAGAACTTTCCCTCTCTCATCGTCGACAGAGTAAGAGACAAATCCCATATCAGGGCCTATATCTTCGCTCCAGCCGAGATAGACTCCTAATTCGCTGCCTTTCATCTCCCATTCTATATGGATTTCCTCAATATTTTCTGCAACATAGCTTTCAGGCCTGTAAACAATATCTTCGGGAGTAATCGCATCTTTCTCTGCCAGTTCATCCAGAGTTTTTTCCACGAAATCCGGCGCATCTATATCCCGATCATTCTGCTCCAGTTCTTCAGGATCCAAGAGATTGTCCTCGTAAACTCTGGACGCCTCCTCGAAGTCTTCTCCGTTTCTTACAGATTCTGCCACATTGGAAATTCTTTCATCAACGGAGAAATTTTGCACACGATCCGCTAAATCTCTGTATACATCGCCGTTCTCATGCAGATAATTCATCGTTCTGTGGACATCAGAGGCCTCTACTCCAAGAGTTTCAGCGACATCCTCCGAGTCCAGGCCTCTAACTTCATAATGCTCAAACACCTGGATCAACGGCAGAAAATTTTCTTCATCAATCTGCAGAAAAACATCTCCATCCTCCTCAACTATCGCGTCAAACTTTTCCCCGCTCATCTAACTCGAACTTGAGATCCTAAAGTTAAAAATTTGGAGAGAACAGGCCTCTGAATAGAAAAATAGATGTAGAACGTGCGTATATGGAAAATTAAATGAGAAGGATATGAGAATTTTTTACAGGCCTTCGGATACAATCACAAAGTCTCCGATGGACTTGACTGCGGAGAAAGGTACGATCGTACGGCCCTGAGAGTCTTCCTGCAGGTGCTCCTCGTTTAGATGGTCTGTGGTCTGGCTTACCAGGATGTTCATCAGTTCGCCAGTATCTGCGACGAATGATACGTCTTCAACATTTCCGTACTTCTTTCCGTGTTCTTCTGATACGATTGTCTTTCCGATTATTTCAGTTCCTCTCGGGTGATCTTCAGCCATTTTTTGTGCACCTGTATTTACTTATTGATGGATGCAACATTAAAAACTTGTATGGCGCGAGTCTTCTCCGCGGTCGATATAGAAGATGAAGACGTTCTCGATCAACTGGAAAAAACACAGGAGAGGCTGAATCTTGGATTCAACACGGTGCCACGCGAAAAAATGCATATCACTCTGGAGTTCTTCGAAGATGTGAACGAAAAACAGATAGACAAGATAAAGCGATCGATCAGGAACATCCAGATAGACTCTTTTCAGGCCTCTATCAACGGAGTTGGCGCTTTTCCTTCAGAGGATTACATGCGAGTTGTATGGGCGGGCCTCAAAGCTCCAGAGATTTTCCGGCTGAAGAAACAGGTTTCAACACACGGCGTCACAAGCCAGGATCAGAACAGCTTCACGCCACACATAACGCTGCTGCGTGTACAGGACATAAATCCGAAGCGAAAGAGAAAACTACAGAAACACATAGATGAATACAGAGAACATAGCATAGCAGATTTTGAAGTAAACAAAGTGAAACTTTTCGAGAGCGTTCTGACTGAAAACGGCTCTAAATACAGAATACTGGAGGAGAAAAAACTGTGAAAGATATCGGACTGAAACTTTTCCTGGCCTCCACAGGCCTTGTAATACTTGGATTCTCAGCAGCTCAGACACCTCAAACACAGAAAATAGGAAGTATCGAGGCCTCAGATATAGGCGAAAAAGTGGCTGTAGAGGGAGATATATCTGATGTCTACAGTTCTGGAGAGGCCTGGTTCATGGAGATAAGCGACTCTACAGGCAGCATTTCCGGCGTCTCATTCTCTGGCAGCGGCTTCACATCAGGACAGGCTCTTCTTGTAGGAAGAGTTGAGATGTACGATGGCGATTTACAGCTGGTGATTGAAGACGCTTCTGTAGCACCATGAGTCAACACGAGGCCCTGTAGGAAACGATTACAGAAGCACCGAAGACAGCAAGGCCTAGATTTGAAGGAATCTGAAGTCCGAACTGCGATAAAGCGATCAGCGTGAGGACAGCTGCCCCTCCTCTTCTTATGTAATGAAGGTTCAGCGATGAGCTATCTACATAAGCTGCCAGATACAGTGCTGCTACTGCTGAAAGAGATGTCAGAAGAGCAGGAACTATGTAAGATGCTGTAAGGGCTAAGGCCTGAGGACTTTTTATCGAAAGTACTGCACCTGTCAGTATTATAGCTGGGACAGGGAAAAGCTTGGCTTTTTCCATTCCAAGCATGTTAAGTGCTATAGACAGTAATGCCAGGCCTGCAACAGTTCTCATCATCTCAATATAGAATATTTGCTCGAATACAGGTGCTACTAAAGATGTTACCAGTGCTCCAGCCACAAGCACAGGTGCTGCTTTTGCAACTGTTCTTTTTGCTTCTTCTACCGTTTCAGAAGTCGAGTAAAGAACTGCAAGAGCTCCTGCACCAGTAAATATCGTCAGCGATACTGCTATTATATCTGAGAAAGTGGATACTGCTCCGCTGACAAGCAAAGTGGCGAATACTCCATCTATCAATGGGAGACATAGTACAGTTACAAGTCTGCGCGTATCCTCATCGAAGAAATCAAGCATTTGCCCTGAAGCGCCACTAGTTAACGAGTCCAGATCCATGAAGAAAGACACCGGGAAAACGCGCGGGACTCTGGACGATTAATTCCAGATAAACTTGGTCCCATTAAACATGAACTTTGACGACATAGTGGCGACTGCGCCCGTAGAGAAAACTGTTTCAACGCAGTAATCCGTCGCCATACAGTACTAAAACACTTGAACCATTATAAATCTTTCTTGCTTCCTCGGGATTACGTTTAAACAGGTTGCCGGAGAAGAAGTTTACCATGATAGGCCTATTACTGCTGGCGATCGCAACAGTACCTTTCATCGACATATACATACTGGTGCAGATAGCAGGGATGATCGGCTTCTGGCAGACACTAGCACTGATCCTTCTCACAGGAGCTGTAGGCCTGGAAATCGTCAGAAGAGAAGGGATATACGTCCTTGTAAAGATGCAGAGATCAGTTACTGCCGGAGAGGCCTCAAGAAACGCACTTGAAATAGGATTCCTGGTGCTTGCAGGCCTTCTACTGATCCTTCCAGGTATCGTAACAGATGTAGCTGGATTTTTGCTTGTCTTCAGGCCTGTACGTGAAAGACTTGCTGCAAAATACAGCGGTGAAGGATTCAATGCAGAAGTAAGAACTTTTGGAATTTAACTATCTTTTATCATCGTTCAATCGATCTTGAAGCTCTGCAACGTTTCTCCTGAGACTCTGCATGCGGCCTTCAACGTTCTCCTCCCTCTGATGTACTCTTCTGATCTCTCTTTCCATCTTCCGGGCCTCTCTGCGCTCAATCACGTAAACTATCGCCACAACAAGCACAATAAGTGCAGCCACTGAACCAATTATGTAAAAAATCAGGTCTGATGAGTTGTCTTCGACCTGTAACTGTTGCCGTCTCCCTCCTATGCTGAAAGAGGCCTCTCCTGGTTCTACTTCTGTCTCGAAAGTTACAGTTCTGGTTTCTCCTGCTTCAAGAGATTCTGTATAAGTTTTTACAACTTCAGATCCCTGCATCAGATCGAAAGTTTTCTCACCAGCAATATTCCCGTTATTCGTTATAGAGGCCTGTACGCGGACTCTGGAAGTATTGGCTATCTGTTCAACTTTCATATCTGTTACCTGTAAATCTGCTCTTTCAGGAGGCTTCTCAGGAACACCTATTGCATATGATCCCGGTCTGAAATCTGCACTGTAGCGGTAGCTGTCAAAGTTCTGTGAGAGGAAGTTAATATCTACATCACGCCACGAAGTGGAGGCCTGTCCCTTCAGGAATACATCTTCAGTCGACATCTGATCTTTGGAATCCAGCCAGGATTTATCGACTTTGAGGCCTAACTCTCCGCCGCTGTAATCGGAGACTCCTGAAAGACTAACTACAATGTACGAGTATGCTCTGCCCGAATTTACTGAAACTCCTGCAAGAGGTGCGTCGCTAGTTGATAGCTCCATAGACGCATCCCTCACCGGCTCCTGTGCTGTGAAGCTGAGGCCTGTAAGGGACTTGCTGTTCTCCACAGTTACTACAAGCCTCTGGCCTCTTGATAGGGATCCTATGTCGACATCTGTGGCGCCGTCAAGAGTCACAGTTATACGTTTCGTGTTTGGTGGGGACAGAGATCCTGATGAATCGTTCTCGGAATCATTTTCCTGTGTTTCGTTGTCGTCTTCAGGCGGCAGGAAACCACCGCCGCCTCCGCCTCCAGAAGAACCGCCTCCAGAACTACCTGAGTCAGTTTCTTCCTCATTCTCTTCTTTGTTCTCTCCTGTATCCTCTTCAGTTTCATTGGATCCATCTTCTGCACCGGATTCGCTGAAATTACCGGCGTAATCGAGATTTTCTGAAGCACCAGACACTATATCAATAAATTCAGAAGTATTCGATCCATTGACGAACATATAGGCCTCTTCTCCGCTCTCACCGGAAATTTTCACATCGTAGTATCCACTCGAATCAGTAGAGGTCTCTCCAACAATATTATCAGTCCTGAAACTTACATCCAGTCCTTCAACAGGATCGCCGGTACTGTATTCTGTTATCTCTCCATATACCCTATGAGGCATCTCTGGCTGTGAAAAAGCGGGCGATGCCAGTAAAAACAGAAGTGTAATCAGAAAAACGTGCCGAGTATTCAATTTTTAGCCACCTCCATCGACCACAGGCTCAGAATAAGATGCTGAGTCCCCTTCCCAGTTCAGCCAGTAGGCCTCTCCAGGACTCATTTCTCCAGGACTATTTCCTGTGCTGTCTCTTACAGTATCTACCTGTCGGCTCCCTGCACTTGACTGTTCGTAAACAGTGTCGACATGTGTAGTGTCCAGTGCTCCAAATGCTCCTGTCTCGGAGTTATCAGCCGGTACCGTATGCTCCTGGAAAGTTCCAATCAAATTGTAGCCATTTGCAAGGCCTGTACTGGCATTTGCAAGATCTCTGCCCGTCATATGAGTTCTTACGGTATTGACGTTTGGATTCAACACGAAATCTTCTGAGGCCTTTATCATGTATCCTACTCCTCCTTCAAATTCAGTGAAATCGTTCTGTGAGGCCTCTGGATCATATGTCTGCCATTGGCTGTTCCTGTAAGTCCATACAACATCTATCTTGGAAGTATCGATAACTTTCTCGATTGCAGGAGTTGTCTCATCAGCTATCGGGAAGGAGACAAAGTTCCATCCCTCGACCATCTGCTTCCTGAAGCTGTTAACGGTTACATTGTCTGAGGCCTCCAATACTGCCGTGTTGCCGCTGGAATCTGTGATATTAGTTATACCTGTTACATTAGGACTGTTTCCTGTTGGCAGTATCTCTCCGTATTCAACTGTGTGTAGCTGTGCTGAATCTGTGTTCTGGAACGCCAGTGCTTTACTGGAGAGATTGATCTGTTCTCTATCACCCTTCACCGGCTCGCTGAATCTTACATTGACGAAAGTGTTGGCGTAGGAGCTCTGTCCGTGATTTATCTGGGCGTTAAGAAGTACCGGATTTGTGGTGTCAACTGTTCCTGCGAAAACCTGTTCCTCGTCGATAGAGTTTCCGCTGGAGTCACGGATCGCCTCAGAGAACATTGTAACTGAAGGACTGCTGTCCGTGCCTCTTTCACTGCTTATCTCCAGATCAAGCTCCGAGTCATCAGATTCTCCTGAAACCACGCCCTCTACTTCACCGGCATCTCCTATGCTGAATGAGTCAGGGAGAAGTTCCGAGGCCTGATCATCAAGAGGCTCAGTAAAGTTCAGGCCTATCCTGTCTATCCTTGCATCCCTGTTATCGTCTCCAGTAGTTGCATTAAATATTACAGGTGCAGCCATATCTGCAAGAGTTCTATTGAAATCATTCAAAGTATTACCAGAGTTATCTACAACTGCATCGGCCTCGTAATCAAGGAACGGCTCACTTTCCTTAACACCAGTGATGTTTTCATCTGCGGAGGCCTCAAGTTCAAGAGTATCATTGTTTCCTGCGGTTCCGGAGTCAACTGTGAGGCCTGAAAGTTCTTCTTCAGTGACGTTCCAGTCATCGCTGCTGAATGCACTGTAACTTATGTTCTCAGAGAAGTTCAGCTCTATAAGATCGACTTTTCCATCCTCATTGACGTCTCTGTAGACCTGTGTCTCCAGCTGCGGCTTGAGCCCATCCTGCGCGTACACAGAGTCATCGCTTCTGCTGTTAGCAGCATTGTCCTGAATGAATTCTCCTTCAGCGATTTCAACATCGAAAGTCTTGTTCGTCTGAACAGACTCGTTCAACACAAGCACTATGTTGTTGCCATCCACCATGTTGGTGTCATCCGGTCCTAACGCCGAGTCCACAAGCAGGTCCTCTCCAACGATATTGAATCTGCCTGGAGTGATATGGCTACCGTAGTCAAGGCCTGAATACTGCTCATTCGTCTTGACAAATACTTTAGACGTGGCAGTACTTTCCCCGCCGTTTCTGTTACCTGTCCAGGCCTCTACAAGTTCAGGTGCATGTCCATCGATCACCTGTACATCCTCGCTAGTTACAGTTCCGACAGATCCTCCTGCAAGAGAGATCTGTGACGTCTCTCCCTTGAAGCCGTGCAGCATATCACCTAGATCGCCTGCTGGCGCTGAATCAAACTCCACGGAGAACTTTGTATCATTTGTTATATTCTCGGAGACTCCTGAGCTCCATTTGAGGCCTCCATCGTATCCAAGTACTCCAACTTCTTCCCTGGTGTCCTCGTAATGCCTGTAGACTCTGAGGCCTGAATTTATCGCCGTATCATTTGCTTCTGTGAAGAATTCAGGATAATCTGCAACATCGACTACGTTGCTTATCTCAATATCCTGTACAACGTTCTGGTAGACTCCGTTTCGATCAGTATCGTTTACTATCTTCTCTCCGTCGGAATAAGTTGCAGCAGTGTGTCGCGTTGAATCTGCAAAGTTGAATATTTCCTCACCATCGAATGAGTCCGAGGCGGATCCGTTTGTAACCAGCTCTACTTCGAGAATATCCTCTCCAGCGTTGTATACTCCTTCGTCAGCACCGGAGCTCTGTGAATCAAGGAACACTGTTTTCTTCATCCCGGTCTCATTCAGAGATCTGTTGAAGTTCTGTAGATTGCCTTCAAACTCAGTATACACGTAATCATCAGAACCGGAAGTATCTGCCCTATCCAGCGATCCTTTACGCAGCAATCCGTCACGTCCTGCATCATGAACCAGAGGATCAACAGCAGGATCGAATCCTGTCGATCCCGTCTCCATATACTTTGTCTCGGCCTGAAGAGCTGCAAAACCAGCGCTACCAGGAACTATTACATCGCTCCCGTCACCGAACCCGTTAGTGGCGTCTACGATGGCTTCACCTTCCTCGTACTCTGTAGAATCATCACTGTCGAAGTATCTTATGTTGCTGTCAAATCCTGCTGAAGGCATCCTTCCCTCTCTTATAATATCATCTGTATCGTTCAGGAACTCATCTGTCGTGGAAATCAAGGCCTCTCGTCCCTGCTCGTTATCTGAAAGCCTTCCTATACCTGCATCGTAGACATCCTTATTATTTCTATCAAGTGCTGCAACATTATCAGAGGCTGTGAAACTGTCAAGTACAGCTCCCTGATCAAGATCACCTTCCTCAACAGTACCGTTACCTGTATCCTTATCGCCTAACTTCACTGTAGAGTTCCAGTGTCCAAGCCTGACATCGCCCGTGGAAACCTGGCCTGTATCATTCATCGCAACGTAGAGGCCGTCCTCAAAGACACTGTTCGAGGACGTGTCGACGTCCCAACGGGAAATATTTCCAAGAGTATCATTGTAATCATCAGAGATCAGAGTTCCTGCCTCACCTTCAGGCCCAAGAACGACATAGTCCTGAGCAGAGTCAGAAATATTCAGAACAACCTGATCTCCAGCAGTGTAATATCCGTCCTCATCCGTATCATTGTAGCCTAACTCTCCTGATTTCGTGTAGTTCCCGGCAGGAGAATCAGTACTGTCAACATCGCTCTGCGTGAACTCTGTTCCAACAGAGGCCTCTACAGTACCGTTATCAGGATCCTGATTGTACAGAAGGATATCGCCCTCGCTAAGGCCGTCGTCTTCTGTGTCATAGACAATGACGTCCTGATCAACGCTGTCTCCTGGATTCCAGGAGCCTGTGCTGGAGCCGTACTCAAGCACTCTGAAACTTCCACCACTGTAAACACTCAGGGATTTCCCGAGATCGTTCGTCTCAGGATGACTGTCAGAACTATTCATTACTGAAAGCAGATTCAGGCCTAGAGATATCCCTGTGGAAGAAGGCCTTGAAGAGACATCGTAGTTGCCAAGCCGGATATCGGAAGCGTTAACGTAGTTATTATTTTCCTGACTGTAGTATATCGGATCTCCGGACGTGAAAGCGCCATCGCCCTGATCTGCGTAAAGTAAAGTCGTCTCATTGGCCCACAGAAGATCAGCCTTTCCATCCCTCTTGATGACATCGCCGCTTCTCTCAAGAGTATCATCCTTACTTCCCTCCTCACGCACTATAGCGGAGGAAGCAACGAATCCTATCTGTGAGCCGTTCTGCTCCAGATATCTCGTCGTATCGGCCTCAAACTGGCTTGGATAGAACTCCGATCCAAGATCAATCACTCTATCACTGCTGTCAAGCACGTTATCAGAGCTATTCACAAGAATCTCCGTTCCATAAACTCCTCCATCAAACTGTCCATTGCCGTTTGACTCCACGTACCGGACATCACTGTGAAGAGTCCTTGAAGAGAAGTTACCTGAAGCCAGTACCTCGGCACTTCTGTCAACGAGGCCTGAATCAGTACGCAAAACTATCTCTCCGGCGAATCCTGCTGTAGAATTATTTCCATCAAAAACACTGTTGTTATCGACACCGCCATCCAAAAAGTAGACATCGGAAGAAAAGTTCGCTATCGCAGTACTGTTCAGCACAGAGGCCTTATCGCCCACATGCTCACGTACAACTCCAAGAATGTCCTCTCCATCACCGTATCCGTTGAGGCCTTTATCCTCTCCGGACTGATTCAGGAACATCGTACTGTTATCCTCAAAACTGTAGACAGCAGCTCCCGGTACAGGCGATCCCGAAATATTTTCGTCGCCCCCATAAGTAATATTGAAACTGAAAGCACCAACACCGGTAGAATCAGGCTGAACTGTCTCATCATTAGCCATTCCATCTCCAAGAGGAGTTATCGACGTCCCTGAAGCCAGGCCCGTCAGAAATACAGCTAAAGCTAAAACATAAAGTACATCAGCGATGTCCGAATTTTCTCTCGCTTTCATCTAGATCAGTACCTTTCCGAATTTAGGCACACTACCGAGGCACAGTTCAAAGGCCTCAATAGTTCCTGGTCACTAAATAATGGGCCTAGCTGGTTTAAAAAATCACTTAATACGACAGCCATCAAAAAAGCCAGAAACACCTGTTGTTACCAAAAAGTATAAAAAAGTTTACTGTGATAGTTGTGTTACGGGTTGGCTACCCGAAGTGAAGCAACCTCTCTTCGACTCTTGTCAAACTTCATCTGTAGAAGAGGGGAAGATAACTTGAGGGGGATCAACAGGGAGCGAGAGCTCCCCAAACAGGCCCTCCACAAAAATTTCCAGGAAAAATTTCTCCACAGTGCAGAATTTAAAGAGTAAAGGCCTACACTACAAACACAGCGAAAAAGGCCTCGATGGCTCAGCTTGGTAGAGCGGTCCCCTCGTAGGCGTGGTTACTCTCGAGCCGGACGCAACAAGTCCATCCAAAGAATGGCTTCCGGTATTGCAGCAAACTACACAGAGCTAGGGACAGATCCCGGGTTCAAATCCCGGTCGGGGCTAAAAATTTCTCTTCCTGAAGACACCTAGAATTTATCCTGTGAAAAAATTCAGGAAGATGAGCTCCTTAACCTATATAGCCGGTTTTTGCGGGCCTAAAACCTCAAAAGAATTTTTTAATTAAAAACGCATAATTAGATCTTATGAATTTATTTTATCGGCGGGTAAAATGGGTTCTTACTTTTCTGATCTCATTGCTGGCTGTCGTTCTCATACAGCAGATAAGTCCAAGCAGCTCTACTTCAGGTGGCATAAGCAACCTGGCACGAGTAGCAATTCTAGTTATGGGGATGTCGATACCTTTCTATACCGTCCGCACTTACAGACTGAAGAATCTGTGCGAAAATATTTCCGATCTTGATGAAAAAGAACTAGGCGAACTAAGACCAGGACTGAATGCTGTGAACGTGTATCTTGAATCAGAAAATCCTGTAAAAGCACCTATATCAGGCAATAACGTGGCTTTAGCTAAAGTCACCGTCAACAGTTTCAATTACTGGTCAATATTCGCTGAAAGAATCCTGGATTACAGCAGACTATTCCTAAGTAACGGGAGAAACAAGATAGCATTTTCTGTAGACCAGAACTGTAGAATCAAAATGCCTGGATTCGAAGAGGAAAGTGATTACGTTTCGGGCCTAGGATCTCCAGAGGATAGCGTGAAACAGTTCGAGCAGAAAAACAGCGTAAACAACACTTCGTTCCGGCGCGGCTACGTTGAAAAAGGAGTCAAAAATAGCGAAGATCTGACGATCATCGGAGATTTCGAAGAAGGGAACAACGGGATACAGCTTACATCTTCAGAAAAACTTCCGGCAATAATCAGCAAAAAAGGGCTGAGCCAGCTGACTGAACACTACAAAAACAGGAAAAAACGGAATGCTGCAATCACATCCGTCCTTATCATAGCAGTAACTGCGGGAACACTACTCCCGCTATAACAACATCCTTGTAGAGGCCTCTAAAACGAGATTATTCTGTTACCGTGATTCTTCCGCCGGCTGCGAAAGGCCTGTGATTGTGGTAGCTCCAGTTGCCTGTCTTTTTGAACGTGAAAGAGTATTTTTCTCCTGTCTGGCATTGATCGAAGGCTGTTATCGAAGAGTTTCCGCAGTGTTCTCCTATAGTTGTGTTGGAGTAGTCTGTATGTGTTGGATGGGGATCAGAGGCTATCCACATGCTGATGGAGGCCTTGTTGCGCCATACAACTGTATCGCCTTTTTCGATAGTCAGGACAGTTGGCTGGAAGCCTCTCTCCGTCATGTTGACTGTATAAGTCTCTGACTCATCCAGGTCTTCCTGCTGTTGTGGTGCGAAAAGTGCGACGAGTGAGACAGCGAAGACTACCAGTGCCAGAGTCCTGATCTGTGGCTTCTCCATGAATTGAAGATTTGTGGATCTCTGTATAAAAAATGCTTCAAAGTATTCAGGCCTCTGCAGTTATGTGATCCCAGTATACTCCGACAAGCAGAAGTGATAGGAAAGTTATCGCGGCGAAGTACGAAGATGTTGCAAAGTAGTCTCCCTCTGTGAGAAGCATTCCGAACTCGTCCATGAATATTCCTAGGCCTGTCCCGTAGAGTACTGCAGCGTATTTCTTGGAGAATCCTTCGCGGAAGAGCAGAAGCCATCCTGCGGAGATCAGTGCTGCGAATCCGAAGAAGAAATGATGGATGTGATATCCGCTCACCCATATCTCGTTAACCGGTATAAAGAATGCAGGGCCTGCTGTTTCAGGGCCTACGATGCCGGAAAGTATAACTGCTACACGTGCAACAACGAATGACAGGAAAAAAGTGGAGAGAACTATCATACGGAGCTTGGATTTTTCCGAGTACGATGAAACTTTCTCCAGTGATCCAAGATATATATCGAAGAGAAAGTGAAGTATTGCACTTGTAGAAAGCAGGAAGAATCCGGCTATAATACTGAAAAGCTGTTCCTCAACGACTAAAGCAGACATAACTTCCTCTGCAAGATCTCCAAGCACAAAACTGTAGAAAGCTGCCGGGAAACGTGGAAAAAGCAGTGCAGAAACAGTAGCGGAGAATCCTACTACGACTCCAAGCGTGGATAAGCTTCGCAGAAGCTTCAGATCATCTTTTTCCAGGCCCAGAAAGGCAAATACCCTCTTCAATAAAGATTTCAGGGCCTTAAAGCTTCTATCCATAAACAGGAACAGTTTTTTGACTGAAAATTTATAGAACTGTCTCAGTGAAATGTAGGATCATCATCAGGATCCTTGAATCTTTCTACACCTGTCCCGAGATCGCTCTCCGGCCAGGGATGATTTAACACAGTCAGCGCCCGCTCCTCGTAAGTTTCTCTATCCAGGCCTGAAAGCTGATCCTCGTACTCACGGAACACGGCTCTAGTCTTCTTCGCAAGCAGGATTTCATTTCCATCATCGAGGAAAGCCGTCGCCATAGCCAGATCGAGTTCCTCATCCCCGAGATAATCACTTCTCAAAATCTTCCTCGTCTGATGCGCGTATAGAGCTGCACCTACCTCAGCAAGCTCGTCACGTACCTGTTCAGGAACTTCATCCAGCTGATGATCCAAGTTCTTCTCCAGGAGATCCTCGTAGGCCTCTTCCACTTCATCTCCAACAGCCTCTCCCACAACTTCCTGGAAGTACTCCTGAAGCTCGTCAACAAGCTCCTCTCGATCCTTATCCTCCATAGGCCTCAACAACGAGATTAAAAGTTATAATTTTCCCGGAAGAAAAGCTTTAGTATGAAACTGGAAAGCTGGAAAGGCATCACATTACTCTGGATTGCTTCATATATCACAGCCATAGTGGCCGCATCTATAACCTGTAGGCTATTCCAGTGTGCCAGTCAGGCCCGGATAGGAGGAATATTTTTACAAACACTTATGGTTCTATCACTGCTATTCTGGTTCTACCTACGTGGGAAAAGAAAGGAACAAGAGTAGCTCTCAAAATTGGAAAAAGTAGAGAAAGATGCGCCGGGGCCGGGATTTGAACCCGGGAGGGCGGTGAAGCCCAGTAGCTTAGCAAGCTACCGCGATAAACCATACTCTGCCACCCCGACATTTGAGGCCTGTATGTTATCTGTTTCACGGTAAACAACTTAAAAACAAGTGTAGGCCTGTCCGGGCAAACTATTTAAGTTTCTGGCGGGAAGTTTTGCATTATAAAGTGGTAAACTCGATGGCAGAAAATATTATCGACTTCTCGGATATAGTGGACAAGCAGGTTTACACGGAGAAAGGCTCCTACTGCGGTGAAATCAAAGATGTAGAGATGCAGCTCGGCAAGTTCGCAGTTAGAGCTGTAGTAGTAGCTGCTGAGAAAGGCTCTTACCTTGCCGAGAAAGTTGGAGGCGCAAAGAACGTTGTCATCCCGTACCGGATGATTGACTCCATCGACGACATCATCATCATGAAGGATTTCGAGACAAATAACGCAGAAGAAGAGGAGTAAAAAAGAGGAGAAAAACACCATATTTTTCTCCCAAAAAATTTTTTCTAAAAAGATTTGATCCTGAGGCCTCAACAATCAATGATTAATGCAGTTGTAGGCCTTGGATACGAAGTAGTGAGGGAGACATGGTACGTCACCAGTATACTGGCCAAGTACTTTCTGGCGGCTACACTGGCTCTTTTGATCTATCAGAAAAACTTTTCAGTGGAAAAAGTTGAAGAGAAACTTCTTGAAAACGGTAAAGAATTCGTACTCGCGTGTACAGGCCTTGGAGTCATATCATTCGTTCTCAGCCTGGAGTTGAGGCCTTTCCTGCCTTTTGTCAGCCAGTTTATCGCGGTAGCCTATCTAGGTTTCCTTTTCTGGAAGTACTGAAAAGAAATTTCTGCGAAACAAAATTTTTGAGGCCTGGAAAAAATTTTTCAGGAAAGTTTTTCGTCCACTTCCTCGTACCATTCCGATATAGTCTGGCGTGTAAGTTCCTTGATATCCTCCCATGGAAGAGTTGTGTACACGTAGTAGACTGTTTTCTCGGTCTTGCCTTCTCTCAAGATCAGATCTTTTTCCAGCATTTCCTGTAAAGCTCTCTGGACTGTTGAACGGCTTCTTTCTACCTGATTCCCGATCTGTTTTACAGTCAACTGGTCGTTGCGTAGTTCCTGAAATATCTCCTTCTGGAGGTCGTTCAGTTGAAAAGTCTCGAAAACAATCTCGTCAGAATCCTTCCCCTCCAGATCAAGCACACTCATACACTAGAGAGGATAAACAACAGTAAAAAATGTTTCACTCCTCAGAAAGAAAAAGGCAGGAAACAGTAGAGAAAAAACAGTAAAAAATTGTTTCACCCTGAAGTCGGCGAGCCTTTCTCAGAAATCCGGGACCGGTACTTTTCCAGGGCCTCATCCAAGGCCTCTTCAGCATCGATATCCAGTGACTCTGCCACAGCCAGTAGCGAGAAAAATACGTCACCGATCTCATCCTTTTTGACATCCAGTTTTTCAGGCCTCTCACCGTATCCCGCAGATTCCGTGGCATCCTTCGCAACTTCCCCAACTTCTGATACAAGATCCAGAATCCTGAACTCTGCCGTCCCATCCAGTTCATGCTTCTGTATGAACTCAGCTACTTTCTCCTGCTCCTTCATACTTCAGGCCTCCGGCAGATCCTTCACAAGATTTACAGCGGCCTCTACAGCTGCAGCACCGTAGTCAGTTCTTTCCGAGGCCTCCTTTGAATTCATCCCGGGGCCTGTTACGCCAAGTGTCACAGGAGTATCACGTTCAACACTGATATCTGAAAGCTTGTCGGCTATAGCATCCCCTATCACTTTATCGTGATCAGTATCGCCTTCAATTATCGCTCCAAGGACAGCTACTGCATCTATTTCTTCTTTTCGAGCTAATCTGTCCGCTGCCAGCGGCGCATCGTATGCTCCCGGAACTAAAACTTTTTCAGCGATTTCTGCATCAAGTTCATCTGCTTTTTGCTCGGCCTCTTCTTCCATCTTCTCCGTCACTCCACGATTAAATTTTGCAACTACAAGCCCTAGTTTCATACAGAAACTTTTGCCGCTGTAATCTTAAATCACGTTTCCAGTATACCCTTCCTGGCCGCGTGGAAAAGATACTCCTGCGCGTATCCGGCATCCTCCCCGAAGTACTCCCGTACATTTTTGGAAATCTCCTCGTAATCATCGGAAAAAAGTTCAGGATACTGTTCCTCAATCAACTGGGAGGCCCACGTATCTATCGGATAGGCCTCGTAGAATCCGAGCGAAAACAAAAGTACACAGTCAGCTACTTTGTCTCCGACGCCGTAAAGATTCTTCATCTCCTCACGGGCCTCCTCGTATTCCATACCTCTTACTTCTTCCGGATCGAAATCTGTCTCCTGTAAAATCTTCACTGTCTCAACGATGTACTTCGCCCTGTATCCGATCCCGAGATCCCTTAAGTCGTCTTCAGAGGCCTCTGCAAGTTCCTCCAACGTCGGGAATCTTCTCATCTCGATGCCATCGATCATTCTTGTCTCGCCAAATTTTTCAGCCATCTTGTTATGCATCTCCTTGATCCTTGGAATCCTCATCTGAGGAGAACAGAGATACGAGATCAGACACGGGAAAAATTCGTCCTGTATAATTCTCAGGCCCCATAGCTCTTCCCTGGCCTTCTCCAGCTTCCGATCATCTGGAAAAGTGGAGAAAATTTCCTGGAGATCTCTGTCAAGGCCTACAGCCTCTTCAACTTCCTCTCTCGGTAGTTCTGTCCTGGCGACAAGGCCTTCATCCGTATCTTCGATTATTATCGGCTTGTTTTTTCTGAAAGTATAGAAATGCGGCTCTCCGTCCTCGTAAAGAGTTCCAGCGACACGATGCCAGCAAAAGGTCTGGCCACACGTCATCGTCAATTCAAGATCAAAATCTTCATCATCAAGAACGTATCTTTCCACAGAAAACAGTTGGAACAGGAAACTATTTTTACCTGAGGCCTCAGGAAGATTTCCTTGAAGTCACGTGGAGGCCTCTCTTTCCTGTCCTGTAGATGTACTGTATCTCAGATACTGTTAGAGGCCTGTTGTACAGTCTTATTTCACTGAGTTCTCCGCTGTAGTATGCTGTGGTCTCGTTTGTCGTCGAATCATTGGACTGAGCCATTCTTCCGAACTGTAGGTTGCCGCCGGTATCATGGTTCTGGGCGTTCCAGTTCCATGTATCAACTAGTTCTCCGTCAACGAAAGCTCTGGCCGTTGAACCGGAATCGTTGAAAGTGGCTGCGATGTGATGTAATTCTCCGTCGTTCACAGTTATCGTGCTTACTGTGTGTTCATAGGTCGAGTCGCCGTTCATAAATCGTAGATAACCATTGCCATCCCTGTTGACCTCCGCTTCGTACACCGGCTGCCAGTCGTTGACAGGATTTTTCCTGATAAAACCTCCTCTACCGGAAGTCGAAGTTCTGATCCAGAAAGACATTGTCAGCTCTCTTCCTTCAAGAGAAAGCTCTGGAGAGTCAGACACCTCAACGAAATCGTCCGATCCATCAAAGCTGTATGCGTTCTGGCCGTGGAGGCCTGAAGCCGTTCTCGTAATACCTCCGTTCAAAGTGCCATGATTCTCATTAGATGAAAAATCCTTTGCGTCCCCGGAGCCCTCATTTAGAGGCCAGTATCCAACTAACACCATATCAACGGAATCGCAGAATATTTTTCATAGAGGTTTTCACGTCACGTTTATGACTATACTATCGTTTTCAGGCCTGAACTTTGCGCCTTCCTTTATAGTCACTTTTTCAGCTGTTATAGTGAATCCTCCTGTCCACAGGCCTGAAATTGCGGATTTATTGAATATGTTAAGTTGTGCAGGAGCTGATAAAGCACCTACATCAGCTTTTTGCTTCGCCTGGAAGATTTCCTGTATTGAAAAGCTCTTGTCTGAAATCTGTTTTGAACTGTTCAAAATACATTCATTTCTTGGGCCTCTCAAGTCGCATAAACTGGAGACAACGGTTGAAAATTCCCAGTAAGGTGACTGGATGCTGGAGAAGCCGTCTGTAACTTCTACATACCAGTAGTATGTTTCATTTGTTTCAAAATCAGCGTAGTTTACTTCAGGCCTTGTGTCAGATTCAACATTTGTCTTGCTTCCAAGAGAGTATGTTTCTGGCTTTTTTTCGCATAAAACTGTCTGTTCTGCGGAGTTGCTGCACTGGTAGTCGTTCCATTTACCTCCCGAGTACATCTCTGCACAGTCTTCACCGTTCTGATTGTTAGGTTCGTTGCTGCCCCAGTTCACGTAGCTTGAGGAGCCGTTCTCCCATTCAAAGTTTCCTTCTGATGCTCTGTCATTGTATCCTATCCATAGATCTCCGCCGAACTCCTGATTTATCGCATCATTTTCCTCGGCATCGTTGATAGTTACGATATGGCCTCCCTGAGCTTTGCAGTAGTCTACTCCATTTGTCCAGCTCTGAGTTGATTCGCTTTCATTATAGCAGACTTCATCTATACGCGTCCAGCCGGAAGGACAGTCTCCAAGCGCCTTGAAACTTACATTCAGCTGTTCTCCATCCGGATCCGAGACGTTAACCGAGAAATCTACAGGCATAGAAAGATTTTCTGCCCCGTCCTGAGGACCTGGATCAAAAACGTCAGGAACGCCAATAGTTATACTTGGTTCCGGTTCCGCCCTGTCAACACTGTATCTAAGGCCTGAACTGCCGGATGAAATCCTCCACTGGCCTCCCCATCCGCCTGTATCTTCGTTCACCATCATCAGGACAAGATTCCTGCCCTGATCCAGCGTAGCTGAGAAAGTACTGTCATCTACGGTGAGGCCTTGATCATCACACTCCTGATGCTCCAGATTCCCATTAATCCATACTTTTCTCGTGTCATCTGAACCTACAGAGAAATCAACAGTACGAGTATCAGGACTCCATATGTAGGCCCCTATAAATCCTTCTGAGCTGGACTGATCGCTGCCCCATACAGTATCGAAGTCAACCTGGTACTGGCTGTAACCTCCGTACACACCGGAATTAGTTGTATCAATCGCTTTCCAGAAACTTCCAGAATCCCAGTTAGAGCTTCCTAGAGTGGAGGATGCATGAGGCCTGTCTGTTGCAGGATCAAAGTTGGCATCTAGCGTACAATCTACATTTCCTCCTGCCCATTTCATCCCTATGAACTGGTCTCTCGTGTATCCTCCGGAAGTAAGAGTTCCTGAAGGAACTGTCTGGCTGAAGCTTGTCTTTGAAGATGCCTGCGGATTATCGTAGTAAACATATACGTTCTCTGTTGCACCTGCACCAATATCCTGCACATTAACTACAAGATCCGTGGAATCAGTGTTACAGCCTGATTTTATCCAGTAGTCAAGTGATGTGCTGTCATCAGTGTCAACGAACCTGAGATCGCTGCAGTCGTTCTGAAGACTACCTGAATCCACAAGAGTCGCTGTATCTATAGTCATCCTCACCGGATAGTTGGAAAGTGTTCTCCCAGAGTTCTCTGTAATCTCTATTGTTTTCCTGTCGTTCCAGCTATCATTCCACCAGGAAGCAGATAGAGGCAGAACTAGAAGTAGTAAAATCATAACCAAGAATATTCTCGGGAATTTCTGCAGTATTTTCCGGCTGTACGACATTTTAATCCTTCTTGCTGTATTTCTTGAATCCTGTCTTTCCTTCCTTCTCCTCTGAGGCCTTGCTTTTAGTCTTCTTGGCCTTTCTTTTGAGATAGCTCCGGCCGCATTTATGGCATTTCACACGCTTCTGGGCCTTACTTCTCTGGCGGTACCCGCAGTCAGGACACTGGTAGTACACCATGTAGAGAGATTTAATTCGGAACTGTAAAAACGTAGCGGTGAGTTACAGGAAATCCGAAATATTTTTCCCGGATGCGGAAGAAATACCAGTTATGGACCAGAAAATCAAGAAAGGAGGCCTGATAGGAGTAATATTTGCGTTAATAGCATATGTGATCGCGCTCCGTAACGGATTCAACCAGTCAACTTTCACACTTTTTCTCTACCTGTATGTAGGCCTTGGCGTAATCGCTTCCCTGGAATTTTCTGATCTCCAGGCCCGTGGATTTCTGGACAGAATAGTTATAGTGGCAGAGGATGAGGAAAAGAAGCTGAAGAAGCTTTTCAGCGACGAAGAATACAGAATCGACGGCACTGTAGAGAAAGTCTAGTGACTATCCCTATCGATGACAACACCGTCACTGTCCTCAAGAACTGCTCTATCCGATGTCTCATCCCAGTCAACACCTGTACCGTACACATACCCTGAGTCCTCTTCCTCGGAGACATTAAGCGCGTCTTCGGCAGCAGTGTACACGAACAACTGTTCTCCTGGCTCCAGAACAATATTTTCAAACGTATAGGAATCCGGATCAGAGTTTGTCAACGTCCAGCCATCAAGATCTATCTCCCTGTTCTCATCATTGTCTATAACAGCTCTTTCATCTTCATCGGAGGCCTTTGAACGTGTTATCCTTACATCGACTTCAGGAGTCATCTCGTTTCTTACTCTGGCTCTGTAATCATCCATACTTTCCTTCATAGACTGCATCCTGTTTTCAAGAACAGTCCTGTTCGCTCCCTTGAAACGGGAGACAGATAATCCATCTTTCAGGCCTTCGACAAGAGTTCCTGCCGCCATCTCCAGAGTATATATTCTTGAAGTATTGTTGACTTTCAGAGTCAAAGTTCCTCGCGGAGTAGAAAGTTTCTCGATCCTCTGGAACGGATTTTCTTTAACAGTATAAAGAGAGTCGCTTTCCTCTATAGAGGCCTTTGAGAAATCCTCTGCCTCAATATCCACATCGGTCTGGAGATTTGAGGTATCAGAAACCATAGGCGTTGATTCAGAGCCGAAATCAACGTTTTGAGATGCCGTAGGAAAAGCTAGAAGAGCTGTAAGGATAAAGGCAGATATGATAGCTCCTGTTCTATCCGAAGCCATCTCTAACATTAAAACAGAGTTTCCTGATTAAAAATTATTGGCCTCTACTCAACTACGTTGAGAGAAATCCTGCCGTCTTCAGGCCTGAAATATGCACCAGAAGTGAGAACCAGTTCCCGGGATGAGAGATTGATGCTGCCTCTCCACAGGCCCGAGATCGTGGATCTGTTATCGACATTTATCGCTCCTGAGGCCTCTGTTGAGCTTATATCAGCTGATTCTCTGGCAATAAATATAGAGTTGAATGTGAAGTCTTCCCCTGATATATCTCTTGAACTGTTTATTATGCATTCGTTCACAGGGCCTCTGGCATCACATATATCCACAGAGGCCTCAGATCCTATCTCTATCTGAGGTTTGCTGGCCACATAGTTTCTTGTTCTCACCCAGTCATAGGATGTGTCCGTGGTTGTTGGGTCAGAATCCAGTGAGAAATGTCCGAGGCCTATGACAAAGTTTGAATGCTGTGAGGTGAGATCTCCTGTGCACGAGACACGGTTATCATAGTTTAGAGCTGTCTGGACTTGTGATCCTGTATCAGTTATACTGTAGATGTAGTTTTCTCCAGTAGTGGCTGTGAAAGTGCTGACTCCAGAACAGATATTGTATGAAGTTGTATCGCCGTTCCCTGTCCATGTTGAAACTTGTCCAGATGTCTCATCCGTAATGAAAAGTACATTTGCATTGCCGTTGCTGTTGCTTCCTGACATAGTGCCGCTGTCAGCTATCATAAGGCCTGAGTGATCTCCAGAGATGCTTGAAGTATATTTTAGCCGGGCCTCTACTACAGTTCCTGGCTGTGAGACTTCTTCAGTAGCCGAGTGAACGTTTCCTGTAGTTATTTCCAGTCTGCCGTTTGATTCTGTAAGTGCATCGCCGCTGTTGTAGTCAGTCCACTGGTCTGAAAGCGTACCGTCATTGAAACCGTCGAAAACAGGGAAAGTTGCCTTGCCGTTGCTTCCTGGAGAGGCCTCCGGATTGCCGTAGTATGCGTATATTGTTTTCTCGGCTCCTGCCTTTAGTTCAGGGAGTTCTACCCATACCGTGGTAGATTCTGTGTTGCAGCCGGATTCTATCCAGTAATCCATGGATGTATCGTTATTTCCTGCAAACCTCAAATCCTGACACGAGGCCCGCATATTACCGCTGGATATCATTTCAGAAGTATTTAACTCCAGTTTAATCTGGTGATTACTGAGATCCTGTCCTGAAGTCTCTGTAACTGTGATATTTTTCCTGTAATCCCAGCTGGAATCCCACCACGCTGCAGATACAGGAACGGAAAGCATCAGCACAGCAACCAAGGCAAAAATCGCTGAAATTTTCCTGTTATTCATGGAACACACGGATATAGAAGAGATCACTACAGCTTAATGATTTTTCCCTATACCTTTGAGACTTCATTAGAGATCTTGATAGTTCTCCATAAATACCGTGAGAATCGACTTCATCACTCCGAATATCACGGGGCCTATGAACAGGCCTGGAGCACCGAGGAGCACCACCCCACCTATAACACCGAGTATAATCAGAGCAGGATGTAGATCAGCCGAGCTCTCGACAAAAAGAGGCCTCAGGAAGTTATCACTCAGGCCTACAGCTATGAATCCGTAAAGTGCAAGCATTATACCTGAAACAGGATCTGTTAAAGCCAGATACCCTGCTGCAGGAAGCCATACCAGCATAGATCCTACTATAGGCAGGAGGCCCAGTATCATCATTATGAAAGTCCAGAACACATAGTTTGGAACACCGAAGAAAGCCAGTCCTACACCTGCTATGATTCCCTGTGCTATAGCTACAAGTATATGGCCTTTCATAACAGCTGAAGTAGTCACTGACACTTCTCTAAGCAGACTGTTTTCAAGACTCTCCGGTAAAGGTGAAACATCTTTCACCCATCTTACAAGCCTTCTTCCATCTTTCAAAAAGTAGTAAACAAGGAAAAGCATCAGTGAAAGGCCTATCCCAACGTTTGCAACTATGTTGACCACTCTTGAGAAGCTTCCCAGTGTTGCAGAGCTGAATTCCTCTACTGCGCGGGCAAGATTGGATTCTATATCGATCTCCTGGCCTGTAAGCCTCTCAATTTCATCCTCTATAGATGTGAGATTTATTGTATCTGTAGTATTGATATTGTCAACAAGATCTGTCGCATCGTCTGCTACAGCCATTCCTCCAAAAATTATCGGCAATACCGCCAAAAGTATAGCTGAGACTGTAAGAACTGCTGCCGAAGGCCTTGCACCTATCTTCTCCTGTAGGATGAAATGAGGCCTTCTCAGTATAAATGCCAGGATTGTTGCGCCCAGTATGTAAGTGAGAAATGGCATAAGCATGAGGCCTACAACAGTTCCAAAAATACCGATAAGGAACAGCAGGAAGCCTTTTCGCTCGTTCATACATGATTTTTTGATGTCTAAGCTAAATAAAGACTCCGATACCTGAGAAAAACAGTATAGATGGAACAAGCAGAACTGCCATACAGACTCTTCTGTTACCTGTCTCCAGAGCAGCGTAACCGATCATAGAGGCTGTAAAAATTACAACAAGACCTGTAAATCCTGTCACGGCCGCAGAAATAGCTACCAGAATTACAAGAATTGTAGGGAAGATTTTTGACAGCGAAATATTCTCCAGCAAATCCGTGTAGAGGCCTGAAATCTTCAGGGCCAGTAAGGCAGATACAGGAACGGAAATCAAAGTCACCAATATCACGAGATCTATATTTACCTGTGTTGAGAAAAGCTGGAGCGCCACAGAGACCCCGGAGCGTGCATTCCCAAGTATCTGTAGAGTAAAGATGGAGAAGATGATATCAGTAGTATTCACGGCTCCCATGGAAGACATGAATTTTCCTGATGAATCATTCATGAAAGGTGATACGAAAGCTGTCGATACAGCAGCGCCTATACCAGGGACCACTCCTGCAAGAAATCCTGCTGCTGTTCCGAAAATACCTCCGGAGAATGCGTTAATTTTATCGATTTCAGGTCTGTCCTGATCCGGTATCTCAAAACTTTCCTCCATAGATCGGATTATGGCAGGTACTGCGAAAAGGCCTGAAAACAGCGGTATGAAGATGAAATTCTGATTAACAGGTACTTCAAAACTGAGGACTCCAAGGACACCAGAGAAAAGTGCTATTAGAAATGCTTCAGGCCTGTCATCCGAGTCCAGGACTACGAACAAAAGGAAGAAGACCAGGATATACTCCATAAATGACTCTATACTCGAGTAAAGGCCTTCAAGGAAGAAAAAAGAAAGCAGAGCAACAGCCAGCACAGGTACAACAGCTGAGAGAGCTCCGTACACCGTGTAGTGAAATGATTCAAGGCCTTTTCCCTGCTGTACTGCGGATTTTCCGTTTATAGTGGAAAGTGCGGACTCTGCATCAGGCGATGAGAGAAAAATCGCCGGCAGAAAATCATGGAAAGTATGGGACACAGATATAGCAGACAGGAATACGGCATAGGCACCGAGGCCTGTTCCAGAGCCAAGATAGAAAGGTACGGTAGTAAATATCACAGTGTTTGGATGTATTCCCGGGATAAGGCCTGTTGCCACTCCCGCTGCGATCCCCAGTGCCGAGAAAAGCAGTAGCGTTACAGGTTCCGTGATAAACTGTTTTTATCTATCGCCGATTTAAAAAAAGTGCGTGAACAGTTCTCTAGTATGTTCGGCGGAAACGACATGGCGAAGATGATGAAGCAGATGGGCGTCGATATGGACGAGTTAGACGCTGAAAAAGTCGAAGTTCATCTTGGAGGCAAAAAGCTTGTCTTCAAGAATCCTGAGCTCTCAAAGATCGATGCACAGGGCAACGAAATCTTCCAGTTAAGAGGAAGTTACAGCACTGAAGAAAAAAGCAGTGTAGAAGAGGAAGACATCGATCTTGTAGTCGAGAAGACAGGTGCTTCAAGGGAAGAAGCAGAGCAGGCTCTTGAAGAAAACGACGACGTTGCAGGCGCAGTAATGAGCCTCAACTAGTCACCCATCACAGATCCAAATTCTTTTCTTTTCAAAAATATTCTGAAGGCCTCTACTTCTCCATATGTTCAAGGATCTTGGAGTATGCAGGCCTTGTGATAGTTATTCCTACAAGGATTCCAAGTATTGTTGTAGTTGCGAACTCTGTAATCTGCTGTAGAGATGAAAGAGGGAATGTTGTAGCGAATGCTCCTACTGTAAGCGCCATTGCTCCTACGGCAATATAGTGCCTTCCAGCGCTGCTTTTGTACTGGCTGTATCCTATCAAGCCTAGTCCTGCTGCTCCCACCATCATTGCAGAGAATCTTGGTGAGAGTATTGGCACCATCGCTCCGATTGTGGAGGCTGCAGAAGTGAATATAACGAAGAAAGCTGTCTTCATCCTCTGCTTCCAGTCCTTGACTGTTTTCCTGTCGGATTCATCTGTTATAATTATCTGGTCGTCTACTCCCGTACCTACCGCAGCGATTATTCCTGCTATCGCTGAGAGGCTGAGTGTTGCAAAGCTTGTGAACCAAAGGCCTAGAAGTATGAATACCTCTGAAGCACCCGTCAGGACTATAGGTGCGACAAGCTTTGGATTGCGGTATCTTACAAAGATGAGCACTCCTACAGCGAGCAGTGCTCCGATTATCGATAGAATTGAAGCTGCCATGAACTGGCCTCCGAGCGAGCTTCCGAGGCTTGATGTGCTGACGATTTCAACAGGCTCTGGAAGCCTTCCGGACTGAAGTAAGGCCTCGATCCTGTTCATTTCCTCTCTGGCAGCTCCTCCAGAATCTCTTGAGATGGTTATACTTGGATTGGTTATTGTGTTTCTCTGGAATTCTTGAGATACTGTGAATCCTGTGATGGCTTCGCTGTCGATGAATATCGTCAGTTCTGCCGGGCGACCGTTCTTCATCTGAAGGGAACCGCCACCGCTTGCTGAAGGAGACACATCATAATTATTGGCTACATCCATCAGTCTCTGGGCGGACGTCTGTGAAACAGTTAGAGGTATCTGCCCCTGATATGTATTCTGTGCTACCTGGCGGACAGCAGACTGTGAAGTCCTTACATTGAGTATATCTGTGTTATCGTAGATCTGGAACTCCATTCTTGTGTATGAACCGTTCTGACCGGCGTAGTATACTCTTGTGTCCCCGAGCTCCTGATGATCTCCCTGTTCCAGAGTCTTATTGTAGTATTCCAGGCCTGAATCTGTGTAACGACCTATACTTACTGTTGAATCATTGTTCTTGACGAAACGGTATGTATCAGATAAAGTGAAGTTGCCCGAGTCTGAGAAAAGATATGGCATCCGGGCCTCAAACGCTCCTTCTCGGGAGATAAGCTGCTGCAAACGAGTGTTGTTCTGTTCAGAAGTTGTAACGCTGATTCGATGTCCTGTACCGATGTCTATAGTATTAATAGTGGTTTCTCCGAATCCTATCTCATTTACACGTGTTCTGAGGATTGATGCGATGTTCTCAACCAGTTCCTCCGATTGATTCTCGGACTGAACCTTTAGAAGGAGCTGTGAACCTCCAGAAAAGTCTATACCCATGTTATCTTCAAGGCCTGTGAACTCCAGATTGTAGTTGCCGTTGTTCGATGTGTATGTTGGCTGGAGGCCTGCTACGGAGAAAGCAAGGACTACAAGCAACAGTATTACACGCCATTCCTTGAGCATATTTTTTACGGCCATGGGATCACCTCACGAAGATCAGGTACATTGAAGTCTCCTTCAACATACTTTTTCAGTATGAATGCGTTGCCGAACCAAGTGAACGGCATATCTGCCAGAAGGCCTATCACCATGACTGATGCAACGGCTGAAAGTTCTGAAGGCCCTACAAGAGCCATGGAGATAAAGTACAGAAGTGTGAAAGCTGCTATACCTCCCGAACTCATAGTTACTCCCGTCTTGACTGAGCTCCAGATCCTGTCACGCAGAGAACCTCTCTTCTGCTTCAGAACTCTTGAAGACAGAACAATATCGGTATCAACAGAGTATCCGATAAGCATCAGTAACGCCGATAGAGAACCGAGCGTCATCGGAATATCAAGAAGCGACATAGCCGCTATAGTAAATATTATATCTGCAGACGCCGCAAGGACGACAGCAAATGCTGGCACAAGATCTCTGAACGAGGTGAAAATCACCAGGCTCATGATTGTAAACGCTAGTATAAAAGCCCATACGGCCTGTATGAAAAATGTTTCAGCTACTGCACTGGTGGCAAAGTAGAACTGCTGGACATCGACATTAAAGTTCTTTATCGAGTTGTTCTCAAGGAAAGATTCGGCTACAGACTCGTTTTCCAGCTGTGGAGGCGGCACTGTAACTCTAAGTATAGGCCCGCTTTCAGTTTCCTCTCTCAAAGCACTTGTACCAGGCCTTCCCTGAGAGGCAAAAATCTCTTCTATCTGTACCGTATCGAACTCTTCCTGTATATTATATGTTACTTCTGTTCCTCCCGAAAAGACTACTCCTCTGTCGACAACGTTACCGTTAGCTGCGTACTGGCCTCCTATAACAGCTAGAGACAGCACGAAAAGTAGAACCGGGATGATAAACCAGCGATCATAATCCGCATAGATCCTGTTAAAATATTCCTCTACGTTCACTAAACGAAATTTTCTCCTGTAAACATTTTAAACTCACCGGAGATTTTGAGGCCTCTGAAGAAAAATCTCGGCAAATTATTTTTCCGATGGACTAAAAAATGTGAAGACTAATTTAGCGAATAAGTATGAGTCTGGAGCGATACAAGGAAAAAGTAAAGGATAATTTTTCAAGAGAAGGCCTCAAAAATAACTGGGCGTTTCTAGCCGTTGCAGCAGTTTTCGGAGTCGCTCTATGGCTCAGATATCTTCCTGAACAGGGAATGCAGAATCTTCAGGCCCTGGATCCATACATGATCTTCAGGATGTCCCAGCATCTGGCATACGAAGGAGCTATGCCTGTAGCAGACTTTATGAGGTACTTCCCTTACAGCGCTCCAACTTACCTACTTAATATAGGAGATATCGTCTTCCCTGCTATACTTTACTGGATGGGGCCTTCGATGATTTTCGAGAACTATCTTGAGTGGGCGCAGTTCTATCCTGCTCTTATGGGTGCTCTATCTACTGTTGTAATGTACTTTTTCGGTAAAGAAGTTGCAAACAAGCGTGTAGGAATTTTCTCAGCCTTTTTCCTAGCTGTAATCCCTGGCGTGATGCGTCGTTCATCCGCAGGATTCTTCGAGAAAGAGCCTATCGGGACGTTCTTCATGATGCTGACACTGCTCTTCTTCGCAAGAGCATGGAAGCGTGAAAGCTACATTTCGGGAATACTTTCAGGCCTCTCACTTGCATTCTTCACAATCTCCTGGGGAGGATCCCGGATGCTATGGCTGCTTCTTCCTCTCGTAGTCGGCTCCCTGATATTCATAGACGAGGAAGTCCACGAACTGATCGTTGCTTACACGCCGACAGTGCTTGTAGGAGGCGGAGTGGCAGCAGCACTCAACTACAATCGTTACTGGATCACAGGAACACTTTTCGTCGCAAACATCGGCCTCTTGGGCCTGCTGTGGAGCAGATACCTGATCGAGGAACTTGATCTCGTCAAGGAAAAGAATCTGAAGTACTACGTTCCAACAGTCTCAATAACAGGCCTCATCTTTGTACTGCTTTCACCACTCTACTCCAACTTCATCGCCTCCAAACTGATGAGCATTATTAACATGGTGACTCAGACGACAGGAGGAGATGTCATCGGAGGAACAGTCGCAGAAAACACAGCTCCAGGCCTCTCAAATCTTATAACAAGCCTTGGAGCAGAGACAGCTGGCAGCATCCATCCTGTTCTCGGAACTTTGGCCAGCATAGTAGGTTCATGGCCTATGATGATGCTGGGAATAGGATTCATGGGCTCAACAGTTGCTTTCATGCTTCTAAAGAAATACGGCCTTGTAGAAAGCGAGGTAAGCGACAAGATCTACTTTGCAGGCTTTGAAACAGTTTTCCTATCCTGGATGCTTCTTGTAACAGGCTTCTTTGAGCAACTGCTGATCTTCAGCGCTCTAGCCGCATTAACAGTTATCGGAATGTTCATAGCGTTCACAAAGTACCTCGACGACGACTACACGTTCAAGCTTGTGACAATGGTGACCGGAACAGGCCTCGTGCTTGAGATACTGATGCTTTTCTCCGGTGCACAGATAGCGTACACCGTCATCCCTGCAACAGCTCTCGTGCTGGCAGGCCTTGTAGCACTTTACTACAACGACAGGCTTGGAAGCAGAGAAATCGAGATGGAGTGGATAATCGTGCTCCCTCTTGCATGGGTGATCACAAATCTGCTGGGATCAGTTGCGAAAAGCAGGATAATCTTCCTTTCAACCTTTGCAGTGGCATTCGCAGCAGGATACGGCCTCGCCAAGATTATCGGAGGCCTCGAAAACATGGATCTCAACGAAGTGTTCGAGTTCGAGAACACTGAAAGACTTAAGTACGCTGCAATAGCGATCATACTAATTTTAACTGTTGCAGTGAACTTTTCAGCAGGATTTATCAACGTTCAGAGTGTTAGCGGATCCCCTAACCAGGCCTGGGATCAGAGCCTGAACTACATGGATGAACAGACTCCTGACGGATCAGTAGTCATGTCCTGGTGGGATTACGGATACCATTTCCAGACAATCGGGAGAACTGCCTCTGTAGCGGACGGAGGAAACGCTGGATACTACTCGAACGAAGTTAGAGCAACGAACATGCCTCTGGCTGATTTCCTGACTTCCGATGATCCTATGAATACTCCAGGCCTTGACAGTTTCCTGGAGCAACATTCCGTGGATTACATACTGCTCGATAATACAATGATCGGGAAGTACAGTGCAGTGAGCACAATTTCAAACGGAGCAGCCAATCTCCCTAACGAGTCCACAGGAGATCCTAGCTCAATGCTTACACTGTCCACTTCAGCAAACATACAGGACTCCATAAGCCAGAGCGGAAACACGACAACAGTAACATTCACAAGCTCTAGAGGCCTGCAGATCTATGCACCAGTACAGATCTCCAACAACAGCATCTCTCTATCAGATGAACAGGCCCCGACACTACAACAAACGACAGGCAGAGGAACAGTCAGACAGCCTATTGACTGCATACTTACAGAAAACGGAAAGATAGAGTTCGATGTCGACACCCAGATCCCTTACTGTCTCGCAGAGGATCCTTACTTCAATCTGGAAAGAGGATTCCAGACACGACTACAGGCCCAGTCAGTGCTTGTACCGAAGGAGATCTCGGACTCCCAGCTTGTAGAGCTTTACATCCAGGATGGAGAACAGCTTGACTACGTTGAAAAAGTAGAAGAGGCCTCTAACGACTACGTCAAGATGTGGAAAGTGACTAAGACAGAATGATCTTCCTTGCTGTATCCCTGGCACTAGGATTCCTGACGACGTTCGTAGGAACACCATATGCCAGGAAATACCTCCTCAGCTCCGGAATATACGGGGTAGATCAGCAAAAGAAGGAAAAGCCAAAACTGGCGACATCCGGAGGAATAAGCGTAGTCTTCGGATTTATAGTATCGCTTACAGTGTACCTAGGCCTTATATCTTTCTCAAGCGCTCCTGCCTCGAATATAACTCTGATACTCGCTGCCTTAAGCTCTGTATGCATAATCACGTTGATAGGCCTAGTTGACGACATACACATCAACATAGAGAAGTATGTGCAGGACGAACTTGAGATAGAGGAGTTTGAACTTGATCTCTCAAATGAAAAAGAAAGTAAAACCCCTTTTGCAAAGATATGGGAACGCATCACAGTATTTGAGGAGAATGAAAGGGAACAGGAAGTACACCGTGAAGGCCTCAAACAGAACCTGAAAATGCTTTTCGTACTTCCAGCAGCGCTTCCGTTGATCTCCGTAGGAGCCGGCTCATCAGTAATGACTCTTCCAGTAATCGGGACAATCGAATGGGGAATCCTTTACCCTCTTCTACTGCTTCCGGTAGGCCTATTGTTCGTATCAAACGTGGTAAACATGCTTGCAGGGACTAACGGGCTCTCCGGAGGGATGAGCCTCGTAGCTTCATTCTATCTTGGCCTCTTCGCGTACCTTAACGGAGAAACAGCTGCAATGCTGATAGCATGGAGCCTTACAGCATCACTGCTTGCTTTCATGTACTACAACTTTTATCCTGCCTCGATACTTCCAGGAGATTCTCTAACATACCTGTGTGGTGCAGCACTTTTCGCAGCGATGGTGATAGGAAACATGGAGAAATTCGGCGTATTCCTATTCATCCCATGGATTACAGAGTTCCTTCTGAAACTCAGAAGCGGATTTCAGGCACATTCCTGGGGAATACTTCAAGATGATGGAAGTCTGAGGCCTCAGCACGAGAAAATTTACTCTTTAACTCATCCGCTAATGAATAAAGGCCTGAATGAAAAACAGATAACTGTGGCTCTAATGAGTGCCGAGATAGTTATAGGTGCTGTTGGTATTTTGCTTTTCTCGGGGATTCTGTAAAGTTCAAATAGAAGTTTACGGGAAAATGTTTATTCCTCGTCTTCTTCACGCTCTTCCTTGTAAGGATCTTCTACGCGCGTGATATCTCCCGGTACGTAAGGGAACGAGATCTCAAGAATTTTGGCAACTTCGCTATCGATATTCTGGATCTGATGCCTTTCATTCGAACGGATAACCATGGCATTGCCCTTTTCAATATCCTTCATATCTTCTTCATGACGGATAACGACGTTACCTTCCTCCAGATAAATTATATCGGCCTGACGCTCGTGATAGGCGTAGGAAGTCATCTCATCTGCATCTATAACAAGTCTTCTGATTCCTAGCATACCTGTCTGGTCGCCGACATCGACCTGAGTCATGAGAACCTGTTCCTCAAATCCCCAGGGCTTGTCAATACGTCCCATACCTACCTTATGGAATTAAAACTTCTTATACGTGTTTACTGTAGTACTCCACAGTCTTCTCAAGGCCTTCCTCGAAGCTGTAAGAAGGAGACCAGTCCAGAAGACGCTGAGCCTTTGAATTATCCGCATTATGCTGATGCACATACTTGTCACGCGGATTTTCAATTCTCTCGGCATCAATATCCGTTCCCAGAGCATCGTTAAGCTTCTCAACAACTTCATTGAAAGTTACAGGATCACCGCGTCCAACATTGAACACTTCTCCATCAAGCTCATCCTTTCTCTTAGAGGCCTTGATCAAGGCATCCACAACATCTTCAACGAAGACGAAGTCTCTCTCCTGAGATCCATCTCCCCATATGACAGGCTGCTCATCATCCATCATCTTCCAGAGGAACTGAGTAACCACGTTAGCATACTTTCCTTTAGCTCTTTCATGAGGCCCGAAAACAGAGAAAAATCTCAGGCCTGTGGTCTCCATCTGATTATTGTAACTGTAGGCCTCCGCATACTTTTCACGCGACATCTTCGAAGCAGTATAAAGATTCGAAGGCACAGGATTCTGATCCTCCCTGTGAGGCGGCTCCACGCTTCCATACATCGAAGAAGTGGATGCGTAGACAACTTTCTCGACTTCTTCATCCTTTGCAGCTTCAACTGTCTTGATGAATCCTTCGATATTTACTCGCGCACCTTCAGCAGGATTTTCTTTGTGCATCGGACTGGATGAACGTGCTGCCAGATGGAAAACAGTATCAACTCCCTGCATAGCCTCCTCTACAGTTTCTTCATCGAGTACAGATCCCTGTACAAACTCAATATCATTTTCAACTTCTGAAAGATTGTTCTCATCCCCAAGATAGAGATCGTCGAGTACAACTACGTCTTTGCCTCTTTCAACAAGTTCTTCTACAAGATTTGAACCGATGAATCCTGCTCCACCTGTAACCAGCACTCTTTCCATAGTATAGATTAACCTCTAGCAAAATTTATTAGATTCAGTACTTTTCTACTGCCTCAGATACCGTGTTTGAGAGTTTTGTCGGATGATCAAACGAGGGATAATCATGTTCAGATGCAAGTTCATGTGCATCAGTACCTTCTACCGGAAGAGGTATCACCGTATCAGGATTTCTGATATAGTCCGAACTGCCGTTGCCGTGATGTAGCACGTTACGAATATCATCTCCGAAAACCTCGTTACGGGCCTTCATGTAGGCCTTGACTCCTTTCAGCTTGCCGGAATCAGGATGCCAGTACTCGAATCCTCCATCGGAATGAGACTCGAATCCCCAGTCCGGATTCGCGGATTCTACAGCAGCCTTCATTCTTGACTGAAGATAGCTCTCATCCACATCAATATCAGCACGATCCCTGTAGAAAACAATATCTCCTTCATCATCTCTCTCAAATCGGAAGCCTTTGAACTGTTCTAGCTCCCGGAAAACCTCTGTCATAAATGCATAGGCCTCTCTAGAATCATCCACTCTTATGGCCCCTTTATCATCAGGATTCTCAGGGCCTCCAGTTATCTCAACATCATTTACGCTTCTATCATAGGCCTCATCATACTGGAAGCTTTCAAGGCCTTCAAAGTGTTCGCTGTATATATCCTCCGTTGTCTTTCCCTCATTGACGAATGTAGGATCGTCTCTCGTGCTTCCACGAGAATGATCTGTCGTTCCTTCTGCCTCTACTCTTGTAACTCCTACTCCCCAGGAGAGATTGTTCTGGAAGTTTCCTTTCCATCCTTCATCCGCAAGAACGCCGTAAATATTCTCCTGAATATCCATGAAGTCGTCCCTGGAGTACTCTACATCAGGGAAGAAATCCTCGGTATGGAAAACATCTCCGTTTATCTCAAATACCGTACCACGGCCTCCAATAAGATCAATGTTTTTCAGTGCCGGAGCCTCACTCGCCCATTCGTCCCTCAACTTTCTCTGGTACGGAACAGGCTTCCCGGAATTGAAAGCGACTCTAACACTATCTAGATTCATGAGGCCTTCTATAGCATCGAATATGTGCCTGTCATAGACTTCTGTAGTCGCTCCTCCATGTTTCAATGTGTCATCGATGTCGAGAGTTACAGCTACTTCTCCTTCATCTTCAAGCATCGAATCTATCTGGCGAGCTGCCTCCTCATCCAGAGCATCAGGATCAGGATTCTCAGATACTGTTTTCACTGACACTCACCCGAAAAACACACATGGTAATATGATGTATTACTTTTTGTTTTTAAATGTGTTTCCATGCGTGCAGAAAGATGCGAGGAAGCCTAGTCAAGATCCTTCCATCTTCCGCCGTAGATGTATCCGGAAAGTTCTCCGTTATCGGCAAGTTTCTCGAATACCTCTTCCAGGGAATTTTCATCAAGTCTGTCGAAAATATCCGGATCAAAAATGTATCTGCCTGCATTGATAAGGCGTGAGAAAACTTCGCCTTCAGGCTTTTCCTCGAACCCCAGAATCTTTCTGCCTTTCAACTTGGCTACACCGTAACCAGATGGATCTTCAACACTTGTCAGGGCCATTGTCGATATCGAATCCTCATCCCTGTGAATCTCTACCATCTCCCTGATATCGACATCAGCAATAACGTGTCCGTTGACAGTTACGAAAAGGCCTGAAATCTCATCAGAAATATTTTCAAGCGCTACAGCCGTTCCTTTAGGCTCGTCCTCGGAAACATACTCGAGTTCCATTCCCTCGAAACGTGAGCCCAGTTCATCCATCAACTCATCAACATTTTGGCCTGCCAGGAGAAAAACACGTGAAATACCCTGTTCAGATAGATTCTCAAGAACATGCGAAATCACAGGCCTTCCCCTGTACTCATTCATAGCCTTGTTCTCAGGATCACCGCACAGAACTACAGCCGTGTCAAGGCCTCGTCCCTCAAGATACTCAGTTAAAATTTCCTCAACTTGCTGAGAACGATTCACGGAATTCTCTTCAGCTTCAGAATCAATTCTTTCAACCAGCTTCTCTTCCAGAGTCAGGGAGACACGCTTCTTCGGCATAATACAGAGTGTTACCTCTACGTTTTAATTAATCACTGAAAAAATAACTGTATGAAAATCGCTGTCACCGGAGGAGCAGGATTCATAGGATCACACCTGTGCGAAAAACTCGTAGAAAAACATGAAGTAACCGCAGTAGATAACTTCTCCTCAGGCCTCAGAGAAAACCTGCCCGAAAAAGTAGAAATTGTAGAACACGACATAAAAGAAAAAGGCCTGGAAGAAATTTTCCAGGACAAAGACGTCGTCTTCCATCTGGCAGCGAATCCAAAAGTCAATACTTTCCCGGATGACAGAGATAAAGACTTTGATGAAAACCTTGAGGGAACTCACAACGTTCTGGATGCAGCAGAGACCTCAAACGTCGAAGAAATAATTTTCACATCTTCATCAGTTGTCTACGGCGAAGACGCCGAGATACCGACACCTGAAGACGCCAACCTCGATCCTATCTCGATGTACGGGGCGACAAAAGCCGGAGGAGAACACATGTGCAGCGTCTACTCCGAGATATTCGATATAGACCTGACTATCGTCAGACTGGCGAATATAGTCGGCGGCCGGAATCAGAAAGGCGTAATCTACGATTTTATCCACAAACTGAAAGACAACCCGGAGAAACTCGTCATCCTCGGAAACGGAAAACAGAGGAAATCATACCTACACGTCGAAGACACTGTAGAAGGATTCATCAAGGCCTGGGAATCCGATAAAACAGTTTTCAACATCGGAAGCGAGGACTCCATCGACGTAGATGGCATAGCCGAAATAGTAGCCGAAGAAATGGATCTTGAACCAGAATACGAGTACACAGGCGGAGAGAAAGGCTGGGAAGGCGACGTACCCGAGATGCGTCTGAGTATAGAAAAACTGAAAAACGAAGGATGGAGGCCTGAACACAACTCCTCCAGCTCCGTCAGGAAAACAGTCCAGGAACTTCTGGACAGATAGAAATTTACTCGTTCCACGTCCAGGCAACGTTACCTGTGTAGTTCCAGGCGAAAACGATGAGAATCGCCAGGAAGTTAGCCAGGAGATAGTAAAGGCCTGTGAACTCTGTCAACGCCCAGAAAACCGCGATCTTTATACCGAGGCCTACAAGCGATACAGCGTTGAACTTCGCTGCTCTCGATATGAAATGCTTCAAAGTTTCTCCTCCGATGCCGTTGAACGTCCAGAGATCGTTCCAGGTGTAGTTCCAGAGTATAGCGGCCTCAGTCGCCAGTCCAGCGGATAAGACCTGATGAAGGCCTCCGAACTGTGTCAAAAAGTACAGGAGCCCCATATCAACGAATACTCCTGTCGCTCCGACAGTTCCGAACTTCAGAGGCCTTTCGTTTTTCTTCAGGAATGTTTTGCCGAAGAAAACCGCGTTTTTAACCAGATCCATGTGGTCGTACTTTGGATTACCGGCTCTTCTCTTTTCAAACTCTATAGGAACTTCTTTGACGCTGTATCCATTGTCGACTATCTTCAGGAGTGAAGCTGCCTGGAAATGGAATCCGTCAGGCAGATCTTCAGTAAAATCATTCATTACTTCTCTATTGTAGGCTTTGAATCCTGATGTAAAGTCTTTGACCGGGAATCCGAGGCCGTAACGGTACAGATAGCTTCCGATAAGCGGGAAGATCCTTCTGTGAAGCGGATCCTGTCTGTCGCCGTCTTCCACGTATCTTGAGCCCACAGCTACATCGTTATTTTCGAGTGCGTCGAGAAGATCGTTGATGTATCTCGGCGGATGGGAGAAATCAGCATCCATCTGGACGATTTTCTCGCCTTCAGCTTTCTGGAATCCCTCCTTGTAAGCAGAGCCGATCCCGCCTTTACCGTCTCTTTCAATAAGTTTCAGGAAATCTCTGTCCTCCTGTAAATCTTTTACTTTTTCAGCGGTACCGTCAGGCGAGTTATCATCCACTATAACGATTTCAAAGTCTCTGCCCTCCAGTTCATCTGCTATACTTTCGATCAGAGGCCTCACATTATCCGATTCATTGTACGTGGGGATGACTACAGAGACTTCCATACTTAGACGAAAAACTCAGAGGTTAAAAAACCATCCACCACTAAAAACCTTCAGCGAGAAAAAATTTTCGGAGGCCTCAAAGATGATCGATGGAGAAAAAATCGCGGACAACATACTGGAACAGCTGGAGAAAACAGATGAAAGTCCGCACCTGAAGATCGTACTTGTCGGAGACAACGAGGCCTCTAAAACTTTCGTGGAGGAAAAGATGGAGGCTGCTGAAAGAATCGATTTCAAGGCCTCACTGGAAAAATTCGATGAAAAAATTTCTGAAGAAAAAATACTTGAGAAAATCCAGGAACTTAACTCAGATGAGGAAGTCGATGGCGTACTCGTTCAGCTGCCTCTTCCAGATCATATCGACGAAGATAGAGTATTCGAAACTCTGGAGCCAAGAAAAGACGTTGATGGATTGACACCGGAAAATATCGGGAAAACTCTGCGTGGAAATCCTTTCACAGTTCCTGGTGCTGTAGAGGCCGTCGAAAAAATTCTGGAAGATAGAGTAAATTTTGAAGGCCTTGAAGTCACCGTGATCAACAACTCAAATCTTATCGGTAGGCCTCTATCGATGCGTTTAACGGATAGAGGAGCGACAGTAACACTGTGTAACGAACATACAGAAGAACTGGAAAAATACACGAGAGATGCTGATGTCGTTGTGACTGCTACAGGTATGAGAGGCCTCCTGAAGCCTGAAATGGTGATGGAGGATTCTATCGTGATCGATGCTGGCTACAGCCTTGGAAAAGGTGACGTCGAGGACAAGAAAGGTATGGATGAGAAAACTGTTTTCTGTGGCGTCCCTGGCGGTGTAGGGCCTGTTACAGTCGCTGTGACTATGAAGAATCTTCTGAAATGTTACAGGGAATGATCTACATCTTTTTCTGGTGTGATGTCAAGATTGAGGAAGAATCTTTCGCCATCATCCTCAAACCATGCCAGGCCGTCACTCGTGTATGAGAGTGCTCTGAGAAGATCTATGAACTCTCCGACTTTCATCTCTTTTTCAGTATCGATTCTAGAGGCCTCATCTAGCTCCCTGCGGAAATGCGTGGTGCCGTCTTCAGGACTTTGATCGACTGTCTCGGGGCCTTCCTTGATCCGCTCCCAGTTTTCCACGAAGATATCGGCCTGGGCTTTCATCAGTCTCTGGCGAAGCGATCTTGAATCATCGTCAGGCCTTTTCCTGATTTTCATCCTGTCGATTATCGGGCCTTCATCGATCTCCTCGTTCATGTAATGGACTGATACACCGGCCGGCGTACCATCGATAATCGGCCAGATATACGGATGCGAGCCACGATTGTACGGAAGAAAAGAAGGATGAAGATTCACGACACCTTTCTCCGGGACTTCGATTATCTCCTTCGGAACTTTGTGCTCGAAACCTGAAGAGATCACGATATCAGGCCTCAGCTCTTCAATTAATGATAACTGTTCTTCCTCCGTCAGAAGTGCGAGAACATCTACATCCTCCCGATGATTCAGCCACTCGTAGACTTCTTCACCGGCCTCGTTCAATCCCAGGAAAACAGCTTCCATAGAAAATTTTTGAGGCCTCAAGATTCAATTAAGTAACGGCTGATCTCAGAAATCTCTTTTCCAGATATAATCCTGTCCGCTTTCAGAGACAAACTCCTCTCTGCCTACCTCCTTTCCTTCAAAATCCTGGACAAGGCCTTGACTGTCAAGTATATCGAAAATTTCAGCTAGCTCGCTTTCTGACATCTTGGATGGATGTAACTCCAGAAAAATCCCGCCTATACTGTCAAGGAAATCCTGGAGACCTTTTATCACGCCGTATTCTGCTCCCTCGATATCTATCTTCAGCCAGTCAATCTCGCCGTGACTCCTGATAATCTCCGAGGCCTCTTTTACATCGACTTCAAAGACTTCAGATACTTTATCCGCACCTCTGAGAGATGAAGCACCGGTATTCCAGTCGTTGTGCTCGAGTTCTACAGTCCCTCCAGAATCCGATACAGCGGACTCGAAAAGATCAACGTTTCCTAGCTCATTCTCGCTAACAGTATCCTCCAGCATGGAAAAATTTACCGGATTAGGCTCATATGCAAAAACTTTGCCGTCCTCTCCTACAGCCTTTCTCAGTATCAAAGTCGTTGAACCGATATGAGCTCCTATATCGACTGCTTTATCTCCTTCCTCTACTTTATCAAGTATAGCATCCCTCAACTCTTTTTCGTGGAAAGTTGAACGACAGATATTTTCACCTACGTACTCACCCGGATCTACAAGAAGCTCGAATCCTTCAAAATCTACCCATCGCTTATCGTAGAAAAACTGTCTCGAACTGTAGTAAAGGCCTACAACAGACTCTCCGACAGCTCCTGAATCCGCAAGCCTGGAGCCTAAAACTTCTCCAAGCTCTACAGCGTCAGCCTTCAAACTATTGAAAACGCCCTTACCCAGCTCCATGAACATAATTAGTACAAAAGCACTGATAAATGTGAAAAATGGAAGAGGCCCTGTTACAGGCCTCCGGATTTTCTACATGTATCCAAGCTCACGCAGACGATTCATGATCTCTTTATCATCCTTATTCTGCGCTCTTCCAGCTCTTTCTTTCGTGTTCTCCACGTCCTGAAGCCATGCAGGGATCTCATCAGACTTGTCAGTCGAAACTTCACTTCCTAGTGAGCGGAATCCTGCCCAATACTTCGGACTTATCGGTACGTCGTCTTTTGAGAGGCCTTCCGGCAGATCTGATTCGTCCTCCGGATACTCTTCAACGTCAACGCCTGTGATATCAGGTACCATGTGGAACCATGAGACGTCCCATACATCTCTCTCATCCAGCTGAAGTATCGGATGCACTCTCAAGTGATCCGGATCGCTTCTAGGACTGTAAAAGTCTTCGTCGCCTCTTGATTCGTGCTCATCCCATCTAACTCCGTTGATAACAAGCTCGATATTTTCCTCTTCAAGCAGCTCGTTCATCGGAACAGTCTTCAGAAGATGGTTCCCGGACTCGGTGTCCATCAGCCATGGAACTTCTTCAAGATCCTCATCGATCCTGGAGGCCTCTTCCTGATTCCTGTCGTTCAGCTCTGCGACAGGCACCATATCTCCCGGCTGATCAGCTTTTTCGATCAAGTCATCATTCCTGGCGATCAATACATCGAATCCCCAGTCGCTAGCCAGACGCTCGACGTAATCTTCAAGCTCATCGAAGTGCTGGCCGTGATCCACAAACATGAAACGTGGCTTCTCGAATCCATGCTCCTCGCAGACTCTCTTTACGAGCCAAGCTGTCAAGGTCGAGTCCTTTCCTCCTGTAAATCCGATAACGGCGTTCTCCGAGCCATATTCTTCCAGGGCTCTTTTGACGACTTCCTCTCCTGCTCTGATTTTTGCCTTTATAGGCGCATTCTCAATTTCTTCTCGTGTTACTGGTGCTTCTGGCATAGTAAATCCAACTCCTAATATCAATTATGTTCCGGATAATCGTAATCGTAATGATTTAAGATAGCTTTTGCAACATCCTCCGGCTGATCAATCTCAAAATCAACGTTTTTCGTGATCAAAACTGCGTCCTCATGGTGATCTCCCTCTAACTTTCCGTGAGGAGTCTCTTCCGGCAATGTCTGTACCCTTCCCTCTCCGAACTCCGCGAATCCGTGGTCTGAAAGAACGATTAGTGGCTCATCGCTTTCAAAGTCGTAATACTCAAGTAGTTCTCCCAGAACTTCATCCATCTTCTTGTACCATTCCAAGATCAGTTCCTTGTCGTTCCAGTAGAAATGGGATACTCTATCGAGCTGCATGAAGACTACTGCGAAAAATTCCGGATCATCTTCAAGAACTTCCTTCGATTTTTTGATCAATTTTCCTCTGTCGGCCTCAAGCTCATCTAAATCAGATGAGACACCGAATCCCTCTGCCTCATACTCTGTATTGTAATTAATCGGTGGGATGACAGCTGGGATCTGCAGAATCTTTAAATCAACGTCGTCCATGACCTCCCAAACAAAATCTCCATCGATATCCTCTCTCTTCTGAAGCTCATCACCTACGACGAAATCCTTGTGATTATGCTCATCCTGGCTGAGGCCTGTAAAAATAGATGTCCACAGAGGCGCACTCTTTGGCGTCTCCTCAACAGTCACAGTCTTGTAGTCACAGGCCTCCATCAATCTATCAAAATTCGGAAGCTCATCTCTATGAGGTTTAATCATATCCCAAGTCGCCGCGTCGATTCCGATTACTTTCAAATTAAATCACCTGTCCAAATATCCAAGTTTCTCAAGTTTTTGCGCAATTTCCTTGGCCTGTTCTTCTGAAAGTTCTTCCTCTTCTTTAGAATCCGATTCAGAAAGTTCCCTCAACTTGTCCTGGACAAATCTTGAAAGATTGATATGATTCTCATCCACAAAATCTGCTAGATCATCCGGCAAGGAAATAGTCTTTCGCTCCATCAATATGCATAACTTATGCATAATCATTGATAAATGTGTGGAATTATTTCCCTAGGACAATACTAGCACCCTCAGGCATAAACCTTGCTCCCGCTATAAGACGTATATCTGTCGCCTTTATATCAAATCCTCCTTTCCATAGACCTGAAAGTTCAGTGGAATTGGTGACATTTAGTGATGTCTGTCCTGAAGATCTTAGAATTGCTTCTCTGCGGACATCAAATACGCTATTGATCGTGTAAGTTCGTGACGCCAAATCATTTTCTGCATTCATAATACACTCATTTAACGGACCTCTTTCATTACAGAACTCGGTATTATACCGAATCACAACAACTCCATCCCCTCCATCTCCACCAGAGTGACTATCGCTTCCTGCATATCCCATACCTCCCCCACCACCTCCAAATCCATCTACACCGTCCTCTGGAGGCGCACTTCCTAGGGCGCCATCCCCTCCACCTCCAAGGCCTCCTTCTCCATAACCAGCTTCAACAGAAATATCGTTTTCAGGGCCCCCTCCACCACCTCCAGCATAGTAAATACATTTTCCAGCTATACAGTATTCTTTTCCGTCTCCTCCATCTCCAGGCCTGCCTCCAGCACCGTAACCGTCTTCTCCAGGCTCAGCTGCGCCTCCTCCACCAGCTCCTGCTCCAGAACCGGTATCTCCCATCCCTCCATTGTTTCCGAGCCCGTCAGTAGTATCATTTTGAACAGTAGATCCTGGTGTGTCATGACACTCTCCAGATCCTCCGCCTCCTGAACCTCCGTCTGTGGCGCTTCCTACAGACGAGTCTCCACACCCTGCTGCCCCACCACCACCTCCTAAAGCAGTGAAGCCAAAAGCAGATGTGTCACCACCGTTTTCTCCAGCAGTTTCAGTACCGCTCTGAGTTCCTCCCGCACCACCAGCACCTATATCTATACTATAGTCCTGGCTTGGGTCAACAGAAACACCTTCTCTATAAACAATTCCTCCAGCACCGCCACCACCTCCGTTATCGGCGCCTCCGCCTCCACCACCACCAACAAGCAAAATATCAACACTGTTAACCCCGGAAGGTGGCGTCCACTGCGTTGAACCTCCAGTGGTGCTGTAATGTATTTTTTCAACATCTTCAGTTCCTGTGACATTCAGGTTATCGAAAGATGCAGAAGGATTCTGAGCATCCGATATAAAACCAATCGAATCAGGCTCCACGCCTATATCATGACTGGCAGAAATCTCTCCATCAACATAAAACTCCATCATTCCCTCACTGTACTCTACAGCAAACTCGTGAGGTGACCCAACATCAAAATTTTTACCTGAAGATACACCACTCACATCTCCGCCTTCAATATATCCAATACCGTTAACACCGTGATCATTAGTTATAGTGGCAGTCCACCACCTATTCTCCGATTCATCATACAGAACGAGTCCTGAAGCATCATTGTCGCCAGCGCCTAAATAATCGGATTCAAAACGAAAACTTTCCGGAAGAGAGATGTCCGCAGGATCGACATGAATAGCAAGATCATCGTTTGAATCATCAGACTCTAAAACACAACTAGATTCGTCCCAGATCCAGCCTCCATTGGTATTCCCTCCTCTATTAGTATGCTCCGTCTTCACATAACTAGACTCATTAGAAGAACTACAGAAATCATCAGTCAAAACCGTAGAAGAAATGCCAACAGAACTGAAAGCCACAAAGAAGACGAACACAACAAAAAGACTCTTCACAGGCCCCATACACAATTAATCGATACTCTGAAATATAAATCTAGGAGAACTTACATGTAGCCGAGATCCTTCAAGTTCTCTTTGATCTTTTCATCTTTTACATTCAAATCTTTCCCTTCCTCGTCCTCTTTCTGAGACGGCTCGCCCACCTTGCTTCTGATTGCCTCTGACGCAGAATCTGAAACAGCTTTATTTCCTCTGCACGGATTCTCCTCTCTTTCTCCATCCGAGTACTCTATCAGCTGTTCTCTCTCATTTACTGCCGATACACTGTATCTGGAATGCTTTTTCCGATCCTCATCAGTCAAGTCCAAGTCCCTGAATGCTGGAAAATTCTCTCCACCATAATCCTCAGAAATAGCATAATCCACAGGTTCAATAGTACTGGTGTCTCCATCTGCAAGGTCTATAATATGATCTCTGAGCTGCCTCAACTCGACAGCTCCCTCAACATTTGCTTCAACTTCTTCAGGGAATACCTCGATGAGCGGGACATGTGTTACCTCTTCATGTAGTCCTACGAGATGGTTCGGTCTCTTATGTGCATACAGGTACTCACCATGATCAGAAGTAAAGATAAATATCGTGTTAGGGTGTTTCCCCCTAATAGTTTTGTAAAGGTTCTCTAGACGGTAGTCAAGGTAGCTTATCGAGCCATCATACAGAGACTCCTTGATATCCATCATCTCCTCGTCCGGCTCCTTCCTGGAATCAAGGTAAGGCTTCATATTCTCGTGATCTGCCTCAAAAATACTCTTGTACCTCAATTTTCTATCTAGGTACTTGTGAGAGTATGGAAACGGTGGCTTAAACGGGGCGTGAGGCTCCGCATAGTTTAGAAACATGAAAAACGGCTCGTCATCCAAATCTTCCAAGTATTCAAATGCCTTCTCATTAGTTTTCTTAGCTCCAGAATCAATCCTCATCGAGGCCTTCTTCAATACGAAAAAACCAGCTTCAAATAGATCCCTGAAGTTGCCTCCCAGCAAGGCCTCTTTTCCGAGCTTCCAGTACTTCTCCAGCTTCGGGACATTGCGCATCTCCTTGGCCTTCTCAAAAATCGAGTTATCATCTAAGTCAACGCCCTCATTCATAAACTCATGTCTGTCAAAAAACGTGTCTACTCCTGTAGAAGACGAAAGATAACCTACATTGACTGCCGCCAAGTTAGTATATCCTTTTTCTTTCAAATCATCTTGTAAAACATTCAGGCCTTCAATATTCTTGTCAAGATCTGCCTTATGCTCCGAGAGATACTGGCCTGAAAACATTGATGCATGAGAGGACAAAGTCCAGTTCGCCTGACTGTAAGCATTCTCATACACCACATTCTCCTCAGCCAGTTCATCCAAGAACGGTGTTGTCTTCTTTTCATACCCGTAACACGAAAAATTCTGGGCACGGGCAGTATCCATTACAACAAGGACAATATTATACCTCTCATCACTCATAACAGAGATAAGATTCCTGTGAAGTAAAAAAGGTATCATTTAAACATCAAATTCGAATTAGATGATACTACGGAGTGCAGGATAAATCAAATGAAAACTATAGTAATAGCACTTGACGGACTGGACTATGAACTTGTAAAGGAATTCGAACTGGAAAACATTATCCAGGAAGAGACAGGGGAAATCAACAACTACGAAGGCATAAATAAAATCAAGACTTCGGAGCTTTTTGCATCATTTATCACAGGAAAAACCTGGGAAGAACACGGAGTAACAGGCCTAGCAAAATGGTCCAATCATAGAATACAGAAATTTGAAGATTTAGTTGAAGGGATCTGGTTCTTTGATAAGTTCAGGGAGCTCAGACAGGCTGTATTCGAGACAGTAGGCCTCTTCAATGCCAGTCAGAGAAAATACACTAAAGAAGATCTCGAGGCAGAAACAGTATTCGAAGAAATTGAGAACTCAAGAGCAATGTTCGTGCCAAGTTATAATCCCAGCATGACGTGGATTATAAGAGCCGGCACAGCACCTCTAAAATTTGGATTTACTTCCGAAGATGTAGTGGAGTACTGGGATAGTAGAGAATACGAACACAGGAAAAGGGAGCTTTTCAGCGAACTGGAAAACGAATTTGTTCCAGCACGTGACCTCCTCATGTGTCACTTCCACAGGCCTGACATGCACCACCACATGTATGGCGACAAAAACCTCGGAAACTTCGATAAAGCAAAACTAAAAGAACTCTATAAAGAAACAGATGACCTGGCTGGAAAGATTAAGAAAAAAGCCCTGGAAAAAGGATACGAAAGGATAATCTTCATGTCCGATCACGGCCTCCCTCTCGCAAAAGGACACAACAAGAACGCTTTCTACTCATCCAACAAACCACTTTTCCCAGATAAAACACCACATATAACCGACTTCCATGACGCATTTGTTAAAGAATCAGCGACCAACAAGTAACTATGCCTGAAGACGAAAATCGGGAGATACTGAATACTTTAGCCAAAGGAGCGGGCATAACCGCCTTCGGAATGTTCGCTTCAAAGTTTCTGACGTATCTCTACAGAGCCTTAGTTGGAAGGACTCTCGGCCCTGAAGCCTACGGGCAGCTTGCACTTGGAATAATGATTGTTAATATTGCCGTAACTTTCTCAGGAGGGCAAATACGTAATGGCCTCAAAAAGTTTATACCCGAGTACAGAGAAGAGAGAAACACAGCTGCTATCAAGGGAATAGTCATTTCAGCACTAGGTATAAACATTATAGGCTCCATAATAATTGGATTGACAATATTTTTCTCCGCAGAATTCCTCGCTAATCAGATTTTCAAGAATCCTGCACTAGTGCCAATAATCAAAGTATTTGCATTTGTGCCTCTGATATCAAGACCCTATAACACATTCATAGATACAACTATCGGATTCAATACCGCAAAGTACAAAGTTATCACAACTAATTTCTTCCAGAACATAGTCCAGCTCATTGTAACTGCAGTGCTTATCTACGTCGGCTTTGATGTCATGGGGGCTGTTTGGGGATGGGTTGCTGGAGTAACACTCGCTGGAATATTAGGATTCTACTATATGGAGAGAAAAGTTGGTCCTATACTCACAAGCGGAGAGAAACCAGAATACCATGGCAGAGAATTAGTCCGTTACTCGTTCCCCCTCATGCTCTCAGGGATGGTGAGCATATTCATGGGATGGACTGATACCGCATTCCTCGGATACTACATGAGCGAATCCGTAGTAGGTCTCTACAACGCAGCCTTTCCAACCGCAATGCTGATACTTATACCGATACAGGCTCTCGGAAGCCTTACACTCACATCCTTTGCAGAACAGAACACTAAAGATGAAAATCCAGGAAAAACCCTCAAAACAACAGCAAGATGGGTATTCATATTCACATTTCCTGCCTTCCTCATAATGACGCTCTACTCAAGCGAATTACTACACCTCCTATTCGGCTCCAAGTTCGCATCTGCCGGAACTGCACTAGCAGTACTGGCGCTCGGAAACATGCTGGGCGCATCAACAGGACATATCGCCGATCTACTGAAATCAAAAGGGCACACAAAACCAATATTCTACAACAACATCGCCAACGTAGTGCTAAACATCATACTCAACATCGCACTCATCCCAACGTTAGGCATGCTAGGCGCAGCAATCGCCACAGCATCCTCAAGCATCTTCATGAACTTCCTACTAGTAGCAGAAACCTGGAGATACGAAAAAATACACCCATTCACCAGAAAAATAATCAAGCCAGCAGCCGCAGGAACAATATCCCTAACAGCCACCTACCTACTCTTCCACCAGCTAATCTCTCCTGCACCGTACTGGCTGCTTATACCCGCAGGAATAATCTTCCTAGGCCTCTACACACTAATACTCCTCAAAATAGGAGGCCTCACAGAATACGATCGTGAAATAATAACTACAATAGGGAGAAAAATCGGATACGAGAAGGAAGTAGAAAAAATGCTTAAGACTCTGACTTAATCAGGTAAAAATCTTCAACTTGTCAATCATACTCTCAGCTTTTTCCTCTAATCCCTCAAAAACTTCCTCAGCCTCCTCTTCACGGAAATCCGAGTTAATCCTAATATTCTCTTCACTGTAGCCTCTGATAACTTTTTCACCATCCTTTTCTACAGAAACACTGTCCTTCGTAAAGTCATATATCATCTCGCCCTCCACAAATTTTGGATTATTGGCGATATCCCTGCCAGGATACTCGGTAATAGCATACTCAACCTCATCTATAGGCTTCAACGTCCCGTCTGCAATATCAATAATATGATCATGTAGCTGTCTGGTCTCTACCTGATATTCTATGTTCTTATTCACATCTTCAGGAAAATCCTCAATTAGGGGTACGCGAGTAACTTCATCGTGAAGACTACCGAAATGCTCAAAGTGATCATGCTCTCCGAATGCTTCTCCGTGATCGGATGTTATGATGAACACTGTATTCGGATAATCCTCTTTAATACTATCATAGAGCTCCTTAATCTTCCCATCAAGATACCTCTGCTCGCCTTTGTAGAGATTTTTCATGGTCTCCAACTCCTCATGATTCACATCCACATCATTCCTGTAAAAATGCGGCGTATGACGCCTCACATACGGAGAGAAACTAGCAAGAGATGTAAGCGATAGCCACTTCTTTTTATTATCTAAAAACTTATGGGAATAAGGAAAGGGTGGGCTATAAGGGTCATGCACCTCAAGATAGTTTATAAACATATAAAATGGGTTGTCAGATGCATTAGCATGATTTAAAGCAATCTCATTAGTTCTCTTCGCCCCACTATCATTTAGGAGTAAGACCTCTTTAGTAAGATATTTGCCAAGGTTAAATATACCTCTGAAACCTTCCTCTCTGTAACAGGACTTTACTGCTGCACCAAATTTTCCAAAAATACCCTCAGCTTTTTCTATATCCTCCATCACCCCAATCTTGCTCATGTAATTCGAATTCACATAGTCATATCTGTCAAAATACTCATCAAAACCATACTGAGGCCAGAGAAATGGAACATTTACAACACCTATCGTCTCATAACCTCTTTCTGAAAGATGAGAAGGAAACATATCCAAATTTCTCAAATCGTCTTCCGCTGTCATGACTCCATGATGATGTTGATGTTTGCCTGTAAACATTGATGCATGTGAGGGCATAGTCCATACCGCCTGAGACACCGGCCTCTCGTACTTAACACCTCCTTCAGCCAGAGAGTCCAAGAAAGGACTTGTTTCGTCTTCACATCCATAGCAGGAGAGAGTATCTGCCCTGGCTGTATCCATAACAATATGAACTATATTCGGTTTTTCACTCATTTTATCTTGTCCTCGTTATCTGTTAACTCCAGAATTTTATCATAAAAATCCGTGATATGCGGAGTCTCATCTCCAAACAGCTCTCTATTACATGAATAAAAAGCATTCTTGTTATGTTCATGTGGACCTGATTTTTTCTCAGGACGACCATGATCCGACATGAAAATCACAGTCCACTCATCACCATACTCCTCAAGAATCTGCCCGGCAATATCATCAAGTCTTTCATATTCTTCTTCTAAATCTCCAAGACCTGTATCCTGAAACGCATCAGGGTCATGAAGATGAAGCATGATAAAATCCCAAAAATCCTTTGAAACATCAAAGAAAGCAGGCTGAGTAGCAGTCCCCTGGCGCAACCTTACTTCAGTATCATGTCTAGACTCTTCTACAAACCTTTCTTCTCCATAATATCTTACAACCGCATGAGGTAAAGCCACGAGCCAGTACATAGAAGGATTATAACTAGGAACATACAGCGGCAATGAAGCATCAATCTCTTCAAAAATAGTCTCTACCTGCAAATCATCTCTTATATAATTAGTATCCTCCAAGGACTTGCTTTGCTTAATTACATCTCTCAAAGTCCGAAATCCACGAACATGACTGACCAAAAAATCAGGAATCAAGTGCTTCGAAATCTTATCTCTAAAAGTAAGCTTCTTCGAAAGGCCTTCAACGCCATGGTCTCTGTAAGTTTCACCTGTAATAAACGAAGCGAAAAGCTCACTAGTCATCCTATTCTTGATTCCAGTAGAATTATCTATATCCCCGAACTCCTCTTGTGGGATATTTTCAAGATCAAACTCTTCTACCAGTTCTTTATCCATTCCATCAAAAGCCACAACTAGAACATTTTCCGTCATTTATTTCCACACCGCTGTTATGACTTTAACATCTCTTTCCTGGATTTCTTCGTCTTCCTCAGCTTCCTCTATACTCTCAATCTCATATCCGAGTTCCAGTATTTTCTCTTTAACTTTTTCTGTTGGCGAATCAAAAACACCATGAGTCTCCACTATCAATACTTCAGGCCGAATTTCAAGACTATCCAGTATTTTCAACTCAGCTCCTTCCACGTCAATTTCTAGAACATCACATTCGGGAAGATCCTCTACAGGCATAACTTCGGCGTTCATCTCTTCCCCGAACAGGTTCCCTTTCTCTCCTACAATTTTGTGATGAACTGAAATATCTTCTTTTTCGTTAAATCTCAGCGTCCTTCGAATCTTTTCGACCTGCTCACCACTTGCCTCATATACAGAAACATTTTCAGGTGAAGTTATCTCTGCCGCATGAACTGCAGAAACACCTAGGCCTCCACCTATAATTATGACTTCGTCTCCAGAAGATACATTTTTCTCAAGGGAATTCAAAATCCCTTTTTCGTAAGTCTCATTGTTCAGTTCTTTCAGATCTAGAGAGGGTTGGAAAAACCTTGCTGAAGGCACTTCTACACCATTATAAACTCCCTTTCTAAGAGGCATAACTTCTTCCAAAAAATTCTGGTAAACGAACCTCATACCTCTCTTCAATAATAGAGAAATTCCTCCTTCTTTCACGGCTTTCCGAACTTTATTTTTCATTTTTCTCACTGGTTGAATTATCTCTTGATTCTTTTTCAGAATACCTGTCCATTATTTCTTGAAATTCTTCAGAAAATTTCGAAATAGAATTTTCCTTCTCAAAATTTCCTAATTTGTTCTGAAGCTCTTCCAAAATTTTTTCTCTAGCTCCATCTCCAAGGTCTGCGTATTTTACTCCTTCTGCAAGATCTTCAGCATCAAATTTTCTGATTAGGTTTTCGTCCACATTTCTTACGATTTCTTTGGCTCCGACATTCTCTGTGACTACAGGGATGCTTCCTGCGGCTATGGCTTCGAGTACTGAGATTCCGAAGGCGTCGGCTCTAGACGGTTGTACGTAGATTTTCGATGTTTTGAGTTCGTGTATGAGTTTTTCTTCTGGTACGTAGCCGAGGTTTTCGACATTTTTGTGGTATTCAAGGTCTGTCTTGTTTCCGATCAGCTTGGCTTGAAAATCTCCTTTCTCTGCTGCTTCCTCGAGTACGTCGGTTCCTTTCCAGCCGTTTTTTCTGGTGTGTCTGGCGACTGTTAGGATTCCTTCTCGTTCTTCTCCTGTTTCTTCCATTAGTTTTTCTTTCCTTTCCTCGTCGATGTACGGATTGATGACTTTGATCGGGCAGTCAAGGAAAGTTTCTGCCTGTTCTTTGATCCATTCAGAGTCTGCGATTGCTCCGTCAACCTTTTTTGCAGCCCATTTTTCGCCTTTCATTGCATCGTGACCGTTCTGAATCATATAGTAAGTTCCTCCAACTATCATACGAACTATTTTTGTCCCAGGCCGGATTTGTTTATGGAGTGCTGCTGTTCTGGTGCTTCCTGAATCTTCGCAGAGAAGTACATCGTACTTGAAGAGTTTTGGATGAATAGCCTGAAGAATTCCTAACTTTCCATGCTTTATCTGCATGAAGTCTGCGTCGACTGATTCTGCCCATGAGGAATGTACTTCATGTGGCTCTCCATTATGTAGGAATAAAACATCCATTCTGTAAACTAGTTATTGAAGCGAATAGATAAAAGACATCTGAACGAATTCCAGGACATGAGGATTGCTGTTGTTTATCCTAGGATCAGTCGTGGAATAGGCGGGATTGAGTCTGTTACTGATGAGATTCTTTCAGAGTTATCAGAAGAGGATGATGTTGTTTTCTTTTCTGTGGTCCCGGAGAAGTTTAGAGAGTCTCTGAGTGAGGAAGTTCTAGGGCGGATTGAGGTCAGGGATGTTGGATCGAATATTCGTATTCCTCTGCGTGATTCGGAGCGTTTCCAGTTGTTGAAGGAGAAGCTAATTCATAGAAGAATCGGAAGCTTCATGGAGGAGGAAAGCGGAGATTTTGACGCAGTTGTTTTTTCTGCGAAGTTCATGTATTCGGGGAATTTTGACTGTCCGACCATCCAATATGTTCATAATCCGAGTGTAAGTTTTCAGCGGAGTGAGTATTCCTCCAATCCTCTGAAATCTGTTTATGATAGTTTCCTGAATTTTCTCAGTTCTGACGTATTTGATGCAGACCTGAATCTGTTTAACTCAGAGTTCACACGTGAAACGTACTCCAGTATTTCAGGAGACGTCCTGTATCCACCTGTAGAATCCGATTTTTTTCCAGGCGATAAGGAGGATAGAGTCATCTGTCTGGGCCGGATTGCAAGGAATAAACGTATTGATGAGGCTATCGATATCGTTGCTTCTACCGAAAAAAATCTTGAGATGACAGTGATGGGTAGAACTACAGAAGGTACGCCAGAGTCTTATTTACAGAAACTTGAAAGCCGGGAGAAAAAATACGACTGGCTGGAGATCAAAACGGATGTTCCTCAGGACGAACTGGTTAAAGAAATGGCTAAGTCAAAAATCGGTATTCTAAGTACGAGGAATGAGCATTTTGGCATCGCTGCCGTGGAGTACATGAAGGCTGGTGCGCTTCCAATGGTACACAGTAGTGGAGGTGTCCAGAGCTTAGTGAATAAAGACAGATTCACGTATGAATCAATAGGAGAGGCCTCAGAAAAGATTGATGAGAATCTCGGAGAATACGATGAGTTGAGAGATTTCGTTATTGAACGCGGGAAAGATTTTGATGTAGAAAGTTTCAGAAAAGGAATCAGAGAATCAGTGAACGGTATTACCTGAATTCTTCAATAGCTTTTTCTAAAGCTGAGGTGCCTTTATCTAAAGATATATATTTTTCTGAAGTTTCAGGATTTTTCTTGAGTAAATTTTGGAGCTCAGAAGCATCTCCCTCTCTAAAAATTTTTTCTTTATCCAGTAGTTCTTTTGCGCCGGCTGCTTCTGTTGTGATTGCTGGAGTGCTGTAGTGCAGGGCCTCGTTGATGACTAGGCCCCATGGATCGTGATGTGTTGGGAGTACGAATAGATCCGCTGCATCAAAGTAGTTTGCTTTCTCCTGCTCCGATAAGTAGCCGACAAACTCTATCCTGTCGTCCTCTGAGGCCTTTTTCTTCAACTGTTTTTCGTATGGGCCTGTTCCTGCAATTACAAGCGTGTAGTCCTCATCGTCAATTCTCCGAAAGGCCTCAATTAAGTCTTGTACTCCTTTTCTTTCTTCTAGGTATCCTAGTGATAGGATCATTTTTTGGCCTGAGTAGTTCTCCTTCAGATCGTGATTTTCCGGCTCCGGCAGTAGTTTTTCCGGCATTACTTGTATCTGTGTCTCGATTTTTTCCTCCGCTACTCCTCTTCTCACAAGAAATTCTTCTGCCATCTCGGAAAAGGCGACGAATCTATCGGAGAACTTGAAAAGTATTTTTCTGTAACTCTCTTTGAAGCTTCTCCAGGCCTTTACAGGTATTTTCTTGAGAACTGAGTCTGGAATTTCCCTAGATTTTTCTGTATCTATAGTTTCGCTCCAGATTACTACAGGCCTCTGTTTGAGTTTTGCTACTGTTAGAATCGCGAACGATTGTAGAAAAGTTGATGGATTCTCGTTGATGAAGTATACGTCAAAATTTTCATTTAGTAGTTTCCAGAAAAATCCTGGATTGAATGTGAGTGGGCCTAGTTGAAAATTATCCAAAATTTTGTAGTCAAAGCCGTAGTCGTCGAATTCGGCTTCCCATTCTCTTTCTTCTCCTTTCCTGTGGAACCATACTTCTACATCGTATTCTTCATTTAGCTCCTCGAAAAGTGGAAGTCGGTACGGGGAAATAATGTTTTGATTGAAAAATATTCGAGTCATTCAACTAGCTCCAGAACCTTATCGTGGAAATCCATGATTTTAGGAGTTTGGTCTAGGAACAGTTCTTTGTTGGAGGAGTAGAAAGCGTTTTCGTTGTGTCCGATCTTCGCTGGCAGGCCATGATCGGACATGAATATTATGTAGTCGTAGCCTTTCTCTAGGGCCTTCTCCTTGATCTCTCCCGCAAGTTCATCCATCTCGTTGTACATTTCCCTGAGTTTCTCTTCATCGTAATTCGCGTCTTTATCGCCGTAGAGATGATGGAATGTATCTGATCTATGAAAATGCATCATTAGAAAGTCTCGAGCTGGAATAAACTCGTTTTCCAGTTCGCTGAATAATTTTTCTTTCCTGTGACTGAACTCTCTCGTGTCGTAGTGCTCCATCGTCTCTGCCGGAGTCTTTCCGAACCCTAGAGGTCTCAGATCTGCCTCTATAGTCCAGAAGGTCGAAGGATTATACCCTGGGACAAAGATAGGCCTTGAATTATCTATCTTCTCGAAAAGTGTATCGACTTTGAGGTCTTCTTTTTCCCATTTTGTCTCTTCAGCGTCAAGTGCCGATTTCAATGTCTCTCGTACCCTATGCAGTCCTCTCTTTGTTTCAAGCAAATTTTTAGGTACTAAAGTATCCAGAATTTCTCCACGAGAATCTTTCCACTTATTGAGGCCCTCAATTCCGTGCTCTTCCCAGTTAGTGCCTGTGATAAAAGATGCGAAAAGCTCAGAGGTGTAGATATTCTTCATCCCTGTCTGGTTGTCGATCGATCCGAACTCTTCCTGCCTAATATTTTCCAGTTCAAACTCTTCAATCAGTTCTTTGTCAAGTCCGTCGAAAGCGACTACAAGTACGTTTTCACTCATTTCTGTCAGGCCCTCTAGTTGTTATAGAGTTCTAGAAGTTTTTCAAGATGTACTTTAGGCCTGTAGTTTTGTTCATAGTCGTCACGAGAATTTTCTCCAAGAACTTTCCAGTCAACTTCTGTTGAAAGATTCCTGATCAGGCCTTCTACATCTTCTGATTTGAATATAAATCCTGTTTCTCCTTCTTCGACAAGTTCCGGGAGACCTCCACGATCTGAAACAATTAAAGCTGAACCAAAGGCCTTGGCCTCCAAGGCAACTAGAGGATTGTTTTCTCTCCATCTAGAAGGTATCACTACGGCTTTTGAATTTCTGTAGAGCCCTTCCAGTTTCTCCTCTGACACGTATCCGTGGACTGTTACTTTTCCCATACCTGAAGATTTTTCCTCTAATTCTTCTTTCATCTTTCCTTTTCCTGCTATTTCCAGCGGCGGAATATCGTAATCATCTCCTGAGGCTTTTCTGTAGGCCTCTACAAGTAGGTCCGGTGCTTTCCCGTCTTCAAGTCTGCCGACGAAGAGGAAGTGTTCTCCCTCGTAATCAGGTTCTCGGTCGGTTACGAAGTTAGGTAGATGTGTGGATGGTGTGTATCCGTTTTCCTCCAGTTCTTGTGTTAGAGCTCTCGAAGGAGCTGTGTATCTATTTATGACGTTTTCTCTCAGTTTTTTTAGGTATCTCTGTGTGCCTCTGTCCAGTGTTTTTCTTATCTTTCTCTCAAATTGATTCATTTCATAGGCGTACTTGTCTTTCAGTGAGACGAAGCCAAAGTCATGTACAGTCTTGACAACTTTCTCCCCTCTTAGGCCTTTCAGGACTGCGACAGGAGCCACTACATTCTTATTGAGATGTACTACATCAGGATCAACTTCTTCCACAACTTGCTGGACTTCTCTCTTGATCCTTCTGTTGTAAAAGTACCTGTTCTTCAATTTAAGTACAGGATTAGAGGCCTCTTCGATACTGTAATCAGATTCATCCGAATCATCGAGCGTCAGTGTTTTGACTTCGTGATCCTCTTCAAGCTCTTCTTCAAGGCCTCTAACATAGTTCTCTGCTCCTCCAAAGGAGTAGTGGTCGTTCACTAGGAGAATATTCATTTCTCTGTTTCCTCTACTACTTCATTTATTTTTTCATCGAATTTGTTAACGAATTTGTCCCAAGTGTATTCTTTTGATCTCTTTTTCCCTTTCGCTCCCATTTCCCTGACTAGTTCCTCGTCTTCAACCAGTTTTTCCATGGCTTCTGCCATCTCGTCCGAGTTATCGACTAAGAGGCCTGTCTCGTCCTGTAGGACTGATTCTGTTGGGCCTCCTTCGTTCACGCTTATAATCGGCTTTTCGTAGCTTCCGGCTTCTATCGGAATGATGCCCCAGTCCTCGTTGATGGCGCAGAAAAGGATTGAATACGCATTCCTGTACAGGTCTTCCCATTCGTCGCCGGGAACATCACTTTTGACTTCTACTCCTTCTATTCTTTCTGCTCGTTCCTTGATCTCTTCATAATATTCTTGCTTTTCCTCGTTGACTCCTCCGGCGATCACTAACCTGAAGTCAGTCTCGGGATTGTTTTCCCTGAATTTTTCATATGCATCTAATGTGAGGTCCTGACGCTTGTAGTATGCGAACCTGGATGGATAGAAAAAGTAGTTGTCGTATCTGTTACCGGAGTTGTCGGATGTATCGGCTCCCGGATGATTGATCGATGTCTTTTCCTTATGGATTAAATGATCTGAAGTGGCTCTCTCCTGTGTAGTTCTTGAATTGAAGATCACGTGATCGAACAGTTTCCATGCCGGCCTTTCTATTATTTCATATACGCGTGTGGCCAGTCTGTAAAAATTCCTCTTCAGCAATCCTGAGTTCTCGATCTTGTGCCTGTATATATCCTCGTCGTGTACAGGCCTCAAAGGTGTATGACAGAATCCTATCAACGGCTTTGAGTGATTCCTGTAGTTGATGACTTCCGCGACTCCTCCTGTAGACACAACCAGCGCATCGTGTTTCTTCATCGGAAGCTTGGAGATCATCGCTCCAAGCGTAAATGTGAGGCCTCTGAAGATCTCTCCTATTATCGGTAGGCCTCCCAGCTCCACCACGTTATGCTCCTCGAACTCGTCGTACGTATCTTCCGGTACGTACTTGTTAGTATATACTGTGATGTCGTGCTCCGAGTTCTCCAGGAGCTTGAGAAGTACTTTCTCTCCACCGCCTTTGCAGTGGATCCATGCGTGGTAGATCGCCAGGTCCATACAGAAGTATTGTGTGATGTAAACTTGAAGTTTGTTACGCGAGAGATGAGAGAAGACTGAACACAAAACGGAACAATCCCTCGATAAATCTTCCGATCCCTAGAACGATGGCAGCAATCAGATTTGCCACTGCCTCGTGAGAATCCTTCGCGTCTGATCGTCGATGGTGTGAATGACTCACTGATCTACAGTTCCGAGTGAAGATTTTTGAACTAGACGGAAGGCCTCTTTTTAGTCATAACTAAGTAACATCTCCACTTGAAATCAGGGGGTGGTTTTGGTAGATAATCGATGGATAAATTCAGAGAAACTCTTAGCTTCAAGCCTGAAACTCAGATCGTTTCGAGAAGTTAGTTTGAGGCCTGGAACTCGAAGAGAAATTTCTAGAATATAGATAGTTTCTAGAAAGATCAAGGAGTAATCACGGCAGATGAAAATCGAGTGTCAAGTGCAGATGAACCAGAGGTCAAACGACAGGTGTCTGGAAAAACGTGTTTTCAGGCCTTGTTCCGTAC